>JBDTUW010001060.1:0-1774 GCA_040007555.1 Acidobacteriota bacterium
GATCGGGATTGTCGAACACCGCTCCAAACGAATGGCTGAGCGAATAACCCAGTTCGCCGCCCTCATGGATCGAACCCGGGCACTCCGGCGAGGCATGGCTGGGAATTCCTCCGGGAAACGAAAACTGGAGAAAGAGTTTCTGGAGCCCGGCTTCGTCCTGACTGATATTGGGATAGACTTCGCTGTAGGTGCCCTCAAGATAGGTATTGGCCACGACAGCTGGTCCACCGTGCCCCGGGCCGGAGACGTAGATCATGTCGAGGTCGTACTTCTTAATGACCCGATTCAAGTGCGCGTAAATGAAGTTCTGCCCCGGCGTTGTTCCCCAGTGCCCTAGCAACATGTGCTTCACATCCGTCAACGCGAGCGGACGTTTCAGCAACGGATTGTCGTAGAGATAGATCTGGCCAACGGACAGATAGTTGGCCGCGCGCCAGTAGCCATCTATCCTCTGGAGCACCTCAGGCGTGAGTGCTTGGATTGTGTTTTCGCTCTGCATACCAAGAGTCACAAAGCCACTTTCCGCAGCCGCAGGGCATTGCCGATGACCGAGACGGAACTCAGGCTCATCGCGGCGCCGGCGATGATTGGGCTTAGCAGCAAGCCGAAGAAGGGGTAGAGCACGCCCGCCGCCAAGGGAATCCCTAGAGCGTTGTAGAGGAAGGCAAAGAGTAGATTCTGGCGGATGTTTCGCATGGTGGCGCGACTGAGGCGGATCGCACTCGCAATCCCTCGCAGGTCGCCTTTCACAAGTGTGATCCCAGCGCTTTGCATGGCCACGTCCGTGCCGGTGCCCATTGCGATGCCGACTTCGGCCTCGCTGAGTGCGGGTGCGTCGTTGATGCCATCGCCTGCCATTGCCACGTGGCTGCCCTCCGCGCGGAGCTTCTTGACATGGGCAACTTTCCCAGCGGGTTCGATCTCCGCCTCCACGGAGTCAATGTCGAGCTGGGCGGCTACTGACGCGGCGGTGCGACGGTTGTCGCCCGTGAGCATGACGAGTTTGAGACCAAGCTGGTGGAGCTGGTCTACGGCTTCGGCCGTAGTGGACTTGATCGGGTCGGCAACCGCAAGGGTTCCGGCGGGATTCCCGTCTATGGCGACGAACATCGCGGTCTTACCCTGCTCCTGGAGTTTTTCCGCCTTGGATTCCAGCGACTCCAAGCCCTCGACCTTTTCGCTGCGAAGGAAGTCCGGCTTACCCACCATTACGGTGCGGCCCGATATGCCACCCGCGACACCGCCTCCGGTCACAGAGCGAAAGTCCTTCACGGCCTCAAGAGCTATACCTTGCTCTTTCGCACCTTGCACAATCGCGGCCGCCAACGGATGTTCGCTGTTCTGCTCCAAGGAGGCGGCCAGACGCAGGAACTCTTTCGCGTCGAAACCGTCGGCCGGCAGAACATCCACCAGCTTCGGCTTTCCCTCCGTAAGAGTGCCTGTCTTGTCCACCACCAGCGTGGTGACTTTCTCCAGCCGCTCGAGTGCCTCCGCGTTTTTTACGAGCACCCCTTCGCGCGCACCGCGGCCGACGCCGACCATGATCGACATCGGAGTTGCAAGACCGAGAGCGCACGGGCAGGCGATGATTAGGACCGCGACGGCGTTGACGATGGCATACGCGAATCGTGGTTCCGGTCCAACCCACATCCAGACAACAAACGTGATCACGGATACCGCGAGCACAGCAGGGACGAAGATGCCGGCAACTTTGTCGGCAAGACCTTGAATGGGCGCGCGGCTGCGCTGTGCTTCGGCAACCATGTTGACGATC
>JBDTUW010001061.1:0-1773 GCA_040007555.1 Acidobacteriota bacterium
TGTCAGCGCCAGATTACCGGCGGTCGCGCCATAGAGGGACACAAACAGATCGAGCGCCCGCATCGAAAGCTCGTCCTCCTCAGCGAGGGCAGCAGCCGAGATGACGCTGCTCGCGTCCTGCTCCAGGGATTTCTGCGAGATGGCAGCCGATTCCTTGCCATAACCTGCGCTCAGCAGAAAATCATATATATAAACAAGGCCTGGCCCCGAGACCAGTCTCTCGATGCTCACCCTCTCGAATTGCTTGAGCATGAAGCGGAGCAGCTCGATCTCGAGTTCATTGCGCGGAGCAAAATCAACGTGCCCGCCTTCGGAGGCTGACGGGATATGTCGCCTCCCGTCCCAGATCATACTGGCCTCGCCAAGACCGGTACCGGCAGCGATGATCCCTGCATTGCCTGATTGAGCTTCGCCGTCATTGAGCGTGCAGAACTCATCGGGTGCGAGCAGCGGAATGCCATAGCCGAAGGCCTCAAGATCGTTGAGTAGCCGGGTTGACTTCAATCCCAGCAGGGCAGCAATGCTCGCGGACCGGACATTCCACGGAAGGTTCGTGGTTATGCAATCGCCGTTGACGATCGGGCCAGCGACGCCAAAGCACGCTGCATCAAGCGGATCCACCAGACCCGGGATAAATTCCCGGATTATCTCGTCGAGTCCGTTGTAGCTCTGACTCGGGAAGATCGCCTTCCGTATCGGCCGGATTGGAATGCCGCTTTCGAAAAGACCAAGTTGGGTCTTGGTCCCGCCAATATCGCCCGCAAGAATCATAGCCAAACTCTAGCTTTCCGGGATCGATTGAATCATCTCATTCGCTAGTAATGCCGCCTGCTCAAAAACGCGGTCACGGGCAACCCCTTCGAGCTCAACCGCCAGCAGAGAGGAGTCATTCCATTGATCGTAGCCAAGGATTCGCTCTGGCCGTTTAACCCCCTCAAGAGTCACAGAGGCGGCAAGACGGCGACCATCGGCCGTCTTGCTGACGCTGAACGATGAGCTCTGTCCCGCGGTCAGCCCGCATTTGAGGCTGACCTGATTGAGATGCCCAACTCGATCACTCTCGCCATGAACCGCACGCAGCAAAACAACGATCTCACGTCCCCGGTGCGAGAACGAGAACCTCGCACCACTATGATCGCGTGTTGCCCGATTCCGATTGAGCTGCCATCCCAGCCGACTCGCCAGCCAGCATCCGAGATAGAGCGCACGCGGCGTCAAGCCCGCGTCGGCATCGGCGTGGTAGCTGATATCAACCTCCTCCAGAGCATCAAGGGCCCGGCGGTGATCGGCAGCGTCATAGAAACCGGCGAGCACGGATCGCCAGGTAAGAAGTCGAGTCCAATTCAGATCCGCGATTGGGACGCGGGGATGCGTCTGCATGAACTGAACGATCTCAGCAAAGCCGTCCTCCGCAAAATCGGCCTTGGCCGTATCAATGAGCAAACGATCCGAAAGGGAAGTGCACCGGCGAAAAAGTGCGTCGGACGGGCGCAATCGCTCGCGCCACCAGAGGAAGACCGGGAGGTCCGCAAGGATCAGAGAGGAAATCGCACTTGGCGCCTCGCGCACCTTGTCGCGACTCGCTTTGATGGTGATCTGCTCACAGCAAACCTGCCGCGTATGAGCGGTAGGTAGGGTGCAGCGCGACGTCACCCAGGAATTGAGCGACGGACCTGACGCCTCCTCATCCTCGATGAGGACTATCGCGCGGCTCGGATGGTGCGCCGTGACCTCGATCAGCGTCTCGTCGAGCCGATAGTTGGCCCTCGCAGC
>JBDTUW010001062.1:0-1770 GCA_040007555.1 Acidobacteriota bacterium
GTTTATCGCAGAGCCAACGCCATCCGCGGGCACTTGCCAGATATCAAATTTGTCATAAAGAAGCACGATTTTGCCATCGAGCGACCAGCCCCCGGATCCGTACGGCGAGGGTGTACTCGGCGAATCGTGGTCCTCCTGCCAGAAGTTGACTCCAATCGACTTGGTAAGATTCGAGGCTTTACCATCGGGCAGGGAAATGCTGTTCCAGTCTTTGCCATCGAAGAAGAGTGCGTACTTTCCGCTAGGTGAAAGCGAAAGGAAGGACTGCTGCTTCTGCTTCAATTGCCTGCGAGTTCCGTCGAGCGTGTTGACGAGATAGACGTCCGAATAGTTTGTGTCGAAGCCCACGAGGTGCCGATAAGCTCGATCATCCATTCCCAAAGCCCACCGTCCATCGCTCGTCGGAGTAACGGCCTCCATCGTCTTATCCGCCAATTGGACAAGCTTTTTCTCCTTGAGGTGGAAGACAGCGCGGTAGGAACGATTGCGTTCCTGCGTGGCGCGGACCTTCTGCATTGGTTGGATAAAGTCATCCTTCCAGTGCCATAAATCGACCACGACCTTGTCCTCAGCGGGAGTCTCTTCCTCGTCCTCCTTCTCGGGTTCGGTGATTGGTGCTACACCAAAGAAGAGACGACTTCCATCAAACGCGAAGGTAAGTTGACCACGCTCGCTGATCGCCATCCCCTGTTTCAATCCGGGTGTGGTGTCGGAAGCGAGCTCAGTGGCGGTTGCTGCACGCCGATCCCAATAGTAGAGCTTCAATTTTGGTTGCTTCGCGGCAGCATCATCGCGGTCACTGACGAACGCCAATTGGCTCGCATTCTCGTCCCAGGTCAGTTTGGAATACTGTCCCTTTCCGCTAAGCAGCGTTGTCGTTGCGGTCGTGGTGCCCGGGGACACGGCATAGACTCCGTTGGTCTCTTCCTGTCTCGACGCGACTGCGTAGACGAGACTCTTTGCGTCGTCGCTGAAACTGAACTCGAGAACATCCGCGAAGGTACGTTCACCGCCGTCGGCGAGATTCCGCAGAATGAGGTCTGTCCCGTACTCCTTGCGACGACCCCTCGGCCTCGCCGGAGGTGCGTCGGGTCTTCGCTCTGCGCCTGCAGCGCCGGGCGCTCGGGCTTCCGCCTTGGCCTCCAGACTGTAGGCGACAAAACCGGCCCCGTCCTCAGGCACCTGGAAGCGCTTTACCTTATCGACCCTGGCGACCTGTCCTGTGGAGAGCTCCATAATGCCAAGCGAGTTCTTTGGCATGTCTTCGGGACGTTTCTTTTGCTTGCGCGCCTGCTTTACCTCCTCCTTACTCGGGAAGATCGTAAAGATGAGATAGCGGCTATCCGGTGTCAAAGCGAACTGGCTACCACCCCCAGCCGCTCCGCCGCGTCCTCCTGGACCACCGGTAGCACCCGGCCCACCTGGACCGCCAGGGCCACCCGGACCGCCGCCTTCGGTCAGTGCGGCCGTTGGCTCGGGCCGGCTACCACGCTGGTGCCGCCATTCGATGCCGGTCACCAGATTGCGGGCTACTACCTCGCCATCTCCCTCCTGGGGCATGAGGGCATAGGCCAGGATTTTTCCATCGCGCGACACCTGTTGCAGCTGGATGGATCGCCAGCCATCATAATCATTGTGAGTTAAGGCCCGCTTGGCCGCCGGAGTTGCCTGCTGAGCCGGGACGGGTATTGAAAAGAGCAGTGCCACCAGACAAAGCAATGTTAATGCTTGCTTTGCGCGTAATCTGACAGCGGAAAATCTGAAGAATCC
>JBDTUW010001063.1:0-1766 GCA_040007555.1 Acidobacteriota bacterium
AGGTGACGTTGTCGCGGACCAGTGCATTTGAGAGCCGGTTGATGATGTATCTCGGAGAAATGCCATCCATGCCTTCGCGGATGGCCTCTTTCCGCAGCTCACCAGCGTCCTTGGACTTGAAGCCCTCGACATCCTCGCCGTCGTAAAGCTTCATCTTCTTGACAAAGTCGACGTTGGCCTTTTTCGACTCCTCAAGTCGAGTCATGACAGCAAACATGGCCGCCACCCGCAGTGTATTTGGCGCCACATGAATGTTCTCGAGTGCTTCGCTCTGACGCAGCAGCTTGTCGTAGATGCGCTCTTCCTGCGTCACCTTCAGATTGTACGGAACGCGGATCATGATGATCCGGTCCTGTAGCGCTTCGGACTTTCTGTTGCCGACAAACGAATTGTATTCGTTCTCGTTGGTGTGCGACATGATCACTTCATCGGCATAGATCATGGCGAAGCGGCCCGTCTTGATGCTTTGCTCCTGCGAGAGTGTGAGCAGGGAGTAGAGGAACTTCTCATCGCACTTGAGAATCTCGATAAACTCCATCATCCCGCGATTGGCGATGTTCAGTTCGCCGTCGAATCTATAGGCTCTTGGGTCTGACTCAACGCCGATCTCACCGATCGTCGACAAGTCGATCGAACCCGTCAGTTCCGTAATATCCTGAGATTTCGGGTCCGAGGGTGTAAACGTCCCGATCCCCACCCGCTCTTTCTCGGAAAAGAGTATCCGCTCTACTTTGACGTCCTCGTGCTTGCCCAGATAGGTGTGCTCGAGGTTGTAGCGGCACTGTGGACACAGTTCGCCTTCGATGTATAGACCGTAGTGTTTTTCGATCTCTGCACGTAACTCCGCCGGGATCAAATGCAAAGCCTCTTCGTGCATCGGGCAGTCCTTGATCGCGTAGACTGCTCCGGTAGAATCGCGCGTCCACTGTTCAAGACCACGCTTGAGGAGGGTAACAATTGTGGATTTTCCGCCCCCGACCGGCCCCATCAGCAGGAGTATCCGCTTGCGAACTTCAAGACGCTGCGCCGCCGATTTGAAGTACTCGACGATCTTGGCAACCGACTCCTCTATCCCGAACAGCTCGTCTGCGAAGAACTTGTAACGCGGCACGTCGGTCCGGGCGCCTTCCACCGGTTCTTCGAGCCCTGCCGCGAGAATCAGTTCGCAGACGCGTGCGTGCGACAATCCCGCAATACGCGGATTTGCCACCGCCATCTCAAAATAATCTCGAAAGGTACCCTCCCACTGCAACCGCTCACGGTCGCGACGATGAGTCTCGAGCATCTCACTGATGTTGGGGCGCTTCTCTTGTTCTGGCATGGCTTGCTACTACTCCCGGCTGCCTGGACAGCCTTAGCTAATCCCTTTAACTTCCTCCTGTGGGACGAGGAAGTGAGAGAACCGCTCATCGGGTTGGTCTTTGAAGTTTGATGTTTTCCATCTTCTTCACCCGGCTACTGATGTCCATTCGTCATCAATTCGTCAACATCGAAACGTCAACAATCAATCACTGACAATCACTGGACAAGGGCACTGGACAGGGGCAACGTTTGGAAACGGGCGGATCCAACGTTAGCCCATCGATCGGGGGGTTCGTTTACAGCCAATCCGAGTATAGCACAACCCCCAATCCCCGGAGTACGCCCCATCGGTCAGACGCCGGTTCCAAGACGACGATGCCCGGAGAATTCCCGACGGAAGCGCGAGTGTGACGAGCTTCACGTAAAGGCGCCCGTCATCCTTCATTATCCTACGTTGTTCATCT
>JBDTUW010001064.1:0-1766 GCA_040007555.1 Acidobacteriota bacterium
AGGAATGGCTCCTCGTACAACCTTCTCGTGCTGGATGCATTGCTGGAGCATCGTTCCGGGTTCGATATCTGCCGGGAGTTGCGCAAGCGCAAGCTTGAAACGCCTGTCATTCTGCTTGGTGCGCGGCAGGGACTCGAGGACAAGATCGAGGCCCTGCAATCGGGAGCAGACGATTTTCTGAGCAAACGCAATCTGGTTTTTGAGGAGCTTCTCGCCAAGATCGACGCGTTGCTCAGATGATCCGCAATGATCGCTGATACTGAGCGCACTTATTATGAGGATTCTCGTTATCGGAGCTGGTCGGGTTGGGTGTGGGGCACTGGGCGTGGCGCTCGCGCTGCAGGGGCACGAGCTCATTCTGGCCCTGAGACGGCCCGAACTTGTCGAATCGATCAACCGCCTGGGCTACGACGTCATCACCAAAGGCTCTGTCGACACACTCGTCCCAGTTCGTGGAGTTCGTGCGGTTGAGATGTCGGGTAGGGCCTTCGCCCATGAGGTAGCTGAAGCCGATCAGATTTTTACCGCAGTGCGTCCGGACAACCTGCCCGGGATCGCGCCTGCGCTTGCTGAAGCGCTGGTCTACCGGATTGGTAACGGCATCACTCGGCCACTAGACGTGTTCTGCTGTGAGAATCTGAAGAATGCGGGCTCCCAGCTTGAGCGGCTGATCTTTACTCAGATTCCTTTTGCCTTTGCGCAGCCGATTCAGGAATGGGTTGGGTTCAATGCGGCGATCTCAGATCGAATCGTTTCTGGTCAGGAGACGGACGCTGAGGGACGCCTCGTGATCACAGCCGATGCGACTGGCGATATCCTCTTCGATACGCTTCAGGTCAAGCAGGACTTTGAGATTCTCCCCCCCTTCAAAGGGCTGGAGAATTTCCCCGCCTGCATCGAAGAGAAGCTCTATGTGCTTAACTGCGGACACGCGGTTTGCGCCTACCTTGGCTTCCACCGGGGTTACGAGTTTATCCACGAAGCGATGCTCGATGAATCTATCAGGAGCTGTGTGGTCGGCGCGATGCTCGAAGCGCAGCGAGCACTGCAATGCAAAAATAGCCGGACATTTCACTATGCAGGGCTGATCAACGAGATTCTTGTCAGCTTCGCCAATGCCGCTCTGAAGGACACGATCAGCCGCGTCGGCCGCGATCCAATCCGAAAGCTCCAGGCAGATGATCGTCTGATCGGCCCGGCCAAGCTGGCCTATCGATACGGTATCGATCCGGTCAATCTGATCAGAGGCTGCGCCGCTGCGATCCTTTTCAGCCAGAAGGATGATTCGCAGTCAATCGAGCTCAAAAAGCTTGTCGACGATACTGGCGTCTCACATGCCCTCGACACCGTGGCGCAGTTGAGGCCATGGAATCCGATTTCTCGTCTTATCCAGGACCAGGTCATCAAGGACACCAACGGCAAAGTCAGAAACTGAACCGCAGGCCGGTCTCGATTCGACGCCCGGGCAGTGCTGAAATCGCCTTGCCGTAGAAGGGTGAACTCAAGACTCCGGAGAATCCTGTTGGATTGCCGTGGTTGAGCGTGTTGAAGGCCTGGGTATAAAACTCGAGGCGATAGCGTTTGTTTGCGCCTGAAGAGAGCGACCCCATCGCACCGAGCATGTCTCCGCCCTCGCCACCCCGAATAATCCGCACTTGGGGCCCTCCATTGGCCACCTGCTCTCTCGGCTTTCCCCACCCAAATCCATAACTAGTTCCTGTCCTGAAACGGTCGAAATCGTCGTCCAAGGTTGAGATGTATGGGTA
>JBDTUW010001065.1:0-1764 GCA_040007555.1 Acidobacteriota bacterium
CTCGCCGCAACAGCAAGCCGGTTCAAGACCCCAGCAATCCCAGCAGCCAGCGCTGCTCGTCTTTGTAACCAACGAGTCGTCGGGGGATTTGAGCATCATCGATGCGGCCACGAATCAGGTGATCTCAACAGTACCGCTCGGCAAACGCCCGCGCGGGCTCCACATCACACCCGACGGCAAGAGCCTTCTGGTCGCACTCAGCGGCTCTCCAATGGCGGGTCCGGGTGTCGACCCGGAAACCTTGCCACCACCCGACAGGCGGGCTGATGGAATCGGGATCGTCGACCTCAGCACAAATACCTTCGTTAAACTGCTCTCTGCAGGCTCTGACCCCGAGGAATTTGCCATTGGACGCGATGGGAGGAGAATCTACGTCGCCAATGAGGATGTCGGGCTCTGCAGCGTCGTCGAAATACCGAGCGGTCGCATCATCAAATCGTTGCCAGTTGGCGATGAGCCCGAGGGAGTCGGAATCAGCCCGGATGGCAAATGGGTCTATGTCACCTCAGAGGACGACCGAACCGTGACGGTCATCGAAACCGCGGGCAACACCAAGGTCAAGACCTTCCAGGTGGGAAGGCGACCGCGCGTTGCGGCGTTTCTTCCCGATGGCTCGCGCGCTTATGTCAGTAACGAGAATGACGGCGACGTCACCGTTGTTGATACCTCCAAACACACGGTGCTTCGTAAGATCAAGCTTGGGGGAGAAGACGTCAAACCGATGGGGATTGCCGTCGCACCCGATGGAAAGAGGATATACGTCTCGACCGGCCGATTCGGCAAGGTGTTCGCCGTGGATACCTCAAATGATCAGGTGGTCGGCTCCGTGAGTGTAGGGACGCGCCCCTGGGGCATTGCACTCACCCCTGATGGCAAGACCCTGTACACGGCCAACGGACCTTCCAACGATGTATCGGTCGTTGACACAACATCACTGACGGTGACCTCGAAGATCGCGGTCGGCAACCGGCCGTGGGGTATCACCATTCAGGCGAGGTAAGCGAAAGATGACAGTGGCTTGATCTGAACTGATTCGGCCTTCCATGGAAAGCTCCCAATCATGAAGACGGAAGATGTCGCCGCCACCCTTGATGCAGCGCCCAGGAAACTCTATCAGCACCTTTATTTTCAGGTGTTGGTAGCGATCGCGATCGGTGCGCTGCTGGGATCCTTCTTTCCGACGGCGGGCACGATGATGAAGCCGCTCGGCGATGGCTTTATCAAGCTCATCAAGATGCTCATTGCCCCGATCATTTTTTTCACGGTGGTGGTCGGGATTGCAACGATCGGTGATCTCAAGAAGCTTGGGCGCGTTGGATTGAAGTCGCTGATTTATTTCGAGGTGGTGACGACGGTCGCGCTCGTGATCGGGATGGTGGTGGTCAAGCTCGTGCAACCTGGGGCTGGCATTAATGCCGATGTCAAGACGTTGGATGTGAAGGCCGTCGAGCAATATGCGACGACGGCAAGGTCACAGACGGTTCCCGATTTTATCCTGCACATAATTCCTGATACCGTTGCCGGCGCCTTCGCCCAAGGTGAGATATTGCAGGTACTGCTTTTTGCTATCCTGTTTGGTCTGGCATTGACGGCGCTCGGAAAGCGGGGGCAGCCGGTCCTGCATCTTCTCGAGCAATTGAGCCACGTCTTCTTTGGCATCATCGCGATCATCATGAAGGTCGCACCGATCGGGGCCTTCGGCGCTATCGCTGAGCGAAATCGTGACGACTCCTGCGGGCGTGTTCAGGAGCTGTCTCAGAGTCG
>JBDTUW010001066.1:0-1763 GCA_040007555.1 Acidobacteriota bacterium
GCATTCCGCCAGCCGAGCTGCGACTCGCCGTTCCCGCCACCTCCTGAAAATGCGTCTCGGTTCGCCCCGGGCACAGTGCGAGCACGCGCACATTGGCGGGGGCACACTCTACCTGCAACGCTTCGCTGAAGGTCAGCACAAAAGCCTTCGTTGCGGCGTAAATCGCAAAGTATGGAACAGCCTGAAAGGAGGCCGTTGAAGCAACGTTCATGACTGCCCCAGACCTGCGTTCGAGCATTCCCTGGAGGAAGAGATGCGTTAGCTCGACCAGAGCATTGACGTTGACCTGAATCATCTCCATCTGTCGATCAAGCGGCGAATACGCGAAATCGCCAACGGCGCCAAACCCGGCATTGTTGATGAGAAGGTCAACCTGCAAACCAAGACGCTCAACTTCGCGAAGAATTGCCTGAGGCCGGCCGGATCACCGAGATCAGCAAGCACGATCGACACATTGATCGAGTGACGTTGGCGGAGGTCACTCGCAAGAGCCTCAAGGCGATCTTGCGAACGCGCCGTGAGAACGAGATTTGCTCCGGCTTCGGCCAACTGCTGTGCGAAGGCCTCCCCGATTCCGTACGATGCGCCGGTGACGAGAACCGTTCTTGCCTGCCATTCAGACTTTGTCATTGATGCTTCCCGCGGGGAGAGCGAGCCTTTCGTAGAGTTACGTACCACAATAGGCGATGCGATCCAGAGGGGTCAAGCAGCGGGTTGGTTGGGTTTGGCGCACTCCGAGGCAGACATCTATCACGGGGAACGCTGCGCTCAGCCGCGTCTCTTCGGTAAGCCCTCCTATGCGAACTACCTTATCAGGCGGTGAAAACTTCGACGCGAGGTTCAACTGCTGACTTTGGTATCAATGCGGGCCAATAGGCCACCACCTCTTCGACCTTGGGGCGGCCGCCGCCGAGACCTGAGACCGTGGGAGGGCCGTTGAGCGCAAGCGGTGCGATCTCCTTGGTGAAGCGTTCGACGGCCGCCCGGTCCTGACTCAAAACGCCGATCCGAAGAACCACCTCAGGCTGGTCTTCCCGCGCCGATACCGCCAGTGCGCCGTGTAATGCATTCAACCCGACAAACTCGGTCAGGGTTCGGTCAAGACGCAGCCCGAGCGATTCAAGGCGGCGACGCAGCAATTCGTCGGCAGCAATCGCCTTGGCATGTGCGTCGGGCCAGGAATAGATCAGCATTCCTGTAGCCTTATATCCCGACGAATAGCTGATCGACACCTTATAAAAGTCAGTCGCCTTCTTTCCTCGGATTCCCGAAAACGAAACGCGATCCTCTCCATCTGGAGCCAGTCGGATTGACGTGAAATCCGCGACGCAATCCGGCGTGATGTAGTTCTCAGGATCACCCATCTCGTACATCAACTGCTCTGTGATGCCGGGGACGGTGACCCGCCCTCCCGTATCTGCGTGCTTTGTAACTGTGAAGGTGCCATCAGGTCGAGCTTCGACGATGGGGTATCCGATGTCCCAGAGATTCGGAATCGACTGCCAATCTAACTGGCAGTTTCCCCCGGTGCATTGCGCCCCACACTCGATAGTGTGGCCGGCGATTGTGCCCGACGCCATGAGATTCCAATCATCGAGGGGCCAACCAAACTCGTGGATCATCGGTCCGAGTGTCAGTCCGGTGTCGGTGCATCTCCCCGTAATGACTATTTGGGCTCCCTGATTCAACGCCTCGGCAATGGGAGCGGCCCCGAAGTAAACGTTGGCGCTTTGAACCTGATTCCGGATGGTCGAGAGCGCCTC
>JBDTUW010001067.1:0-1761 GCA_040007555.1 Acidobacteriota bacterium
CTGACATAAATAATGCGCTCAAAGTGGGAGCGCGCGGTGTGACTCCACACACCCACACGGGACGATGGCGCGATTATCTCGTAGTCATCGAGATGGGGTTGTCGTTTGCGTTAATGATCGGAGCTGCGCTAATGATTCGCAGCGTTTGGCAGCTTCATCGTGTCGAACTCGGCTTCGACCCGACTAACGTTCTGACCATGCAGTTCACAATCCCTCCGTTCAAGTTCAACTCGGATGGGAAGCAAACACTCGCCTCGATCACAACTCAGAAACGGGCCTTTATAGAGAGAGTTGTCGAGCGCGTCAAGCTGCTGCCAGGCGTTGTAAATGCCGCAGCGGCCTCATCTATTCCGTGGCGTCGGGATGGTCACATCGCGAGTAATATAGTTGGCAAGCCAGGACAATACTCTTGCCGGTGGCGAGTAGCGAGCAGCGATTATTTTCGCACCATGGGTATGCCCTTGTTGAAAGGCCGCGCATTCACCGACCAAGATACGCCGCAGTCTGGCAAAGTGGTCATCGTGAATGCAGAATTTGTAAGAAAGTACTTTCCTGAGGAAGAGCCATTGGGGACGCGATTAGGGACTCTTGGGAGCGCGCAGGCTGAGATTATTGGCGTCGTCGCCGACGTCCGCCACAATAGGTTCGATCAGCCGATGGAGCCGGCTTACTACGCGCCGCTTAGTCAGGAAATGTCAGGTGTGACATATCTCGTTATCCGTACGAACGGCGACCCATTGCGCCACGCGGGTGCAGTCAAGAGCGCCGTCTGGGCAGAAGATAAAAATCAGCCACTTGAAGAGATCGCGACTCTTGAGGAGATCAAAGCAACCACCACATCTGATTCCAGATTTATATCGAGCACGTTGACCGTCTTCGCGTCGATTGCGCTGCTACTCAGCACGATTGGCATGTATGGAGTGATTTCATATTTGGTAGCCCAACGGAAGCACGAGATTGGGGTGCGCATGGCATTGGGGGCGAAGCAAGTCGATGTGGCCTGGCTTGTCCTCGCAAAGGGAATGAAGTTGACCTTGCTGGCTGTCGCAATCAGCATGACTGTGACGTTGTGGCTGACGCGACTGCTAAAGAGTTTACTATTCGGAGTGAGTGCGACCGATCCGCCGACTTTTGTAGCCATCGCAGTATTGATGATGTTCGTGACGATTATCGCATGCTGGATTCCGGTGCGCCGCGCAGCACAGGTCGATCCAATGATAGCCATCCGATACGAATAACGTCGAGGTAATACTCTCGGCGCGCGTCCATTGGAAAACAGACACCAGCAACCTGACCCACTGACAATGTGCAGCTTCTTTACATAATTATATGTATCGGACGCGGGCGAGATATCCCCTTCCGCAGAGAGTGCAGGGACAATTCCAATCGCGTGCTCTAAGTATTTGCCACGCGAGGTTAGACTTTGACCCCAGCTTCAAAGACGCCTACTGTCGGAACATTAGTGGTCTTTCAAATCAATCAGAACTAACGCGACGGAGGTTTATTGTGATTCTCCGCAATTGACCTGATCTTACGATAATCCCTTCCAGCCTACTGACCAGGTTGGCGTTAGCCACCACTTCATAACCGGGAGCGTTCACTTGAATTGAAATGGGCTCATTTGGAACAACCACCATGAAGCTTCCATCTTCTTGAGCGATGATGGAATAGGGTCGCTTGGGATCATGTGTTACGAATAATTTCACTCTCGCAACGTTAACAGGTTTCCCATTTTCATCATTTCTAAGCGTACCAACGAGT
>JBDTUW010001068.1:0-1760 GCA_040007555.1 Acidobacteriota bacterium
GGGCTAGAGGACTTTCACCGCTTCGCGGTTGGGATAAAAATGGCCAAACTCCAGCCCGCCTTATAGGCGGAATGTTGCGGTACCCGAGATTCCGCCTAAGGCGGGACTACGAACGCTCGTCCCTGATCCCTGATCCCTGCCCTGGCCCAGGCCCCGTCGTCCGTTGACAGTGGCTTCTTTGCCAGCCTAGGATCAGCGGGAGCGACAAACTCGACCGATGGGGGCGGCAATGGCAGATCCAATGATTTCGGCTCCTCAACAACAAAGTAGCGGACTTGAGCCCAACATAGCGGCAGTCCTCTCCTACTTGATCATGATTCCCCCGATCACACCGGTCATCATGCTCATGGTAGAGAAGGAGGATCGCTTTGTCCGATATCACGCGATCCAGGGACTTCTCCTCGGACTTGTCTGCTTGATTGGCATCTTTGGATTGGAGATGATCGCCAAGGCCGCAGGGCACATAGCGAGACCATTGGAACTGCTTCTCAACCTTGGCATCCTGCTTTCAGGACTCGGCGCTTTTGGTCTGTGGGTTTGGCTGCTTCTTCGCGCCTACCAGGGTAAATCGGTCAAAATCCCCATCATCGGAGATGAGGCCGCCCGACGCGTTATCAGCGAAGGTTAGCTACCGAGGTCCCCTATTCATATCTTAATGCAATCATCGGATCGATCCGCGTCGCTCGACGCGCTGGAAGGTAACACGCCAGAAGCGTGAACGCGGCAATTCCCACTGCGACCAAGGCGAGAATCATCGGGTCCAAGGCCGCCACCCCAAAGAGAAGACTGGTCATCAGCCGCGTCAGAAGCAGGCTCCCAATCAGTCCAGACGCAAGACCGAGACCGGCAAGTCCCAGCCCTCGCCTGAGGATCAGCGTCCGAACCTGCCCTGGCCGCGCGCCAAGAGCCATGCGAATCTCCATCTCCTGCGTGCGCTGCGTAACTGCGTAGTTCATGAAACCGTAGATGCCCACCATCGTCAGAGCCATGGCGACAGCAGCGAGGATCGCGAGCAGAAACATATTGAATCGGACCGGTGCCACAGAGTCACCGATGATGGTCGTCATCGACTTTATGTTGGAAACTGGAAGTGTCGGGTCGAGGCTGCCAAATACCCGCCTGGCTGGTTCCGAGAGGCTGATCGGGTCGACTGTGGATCGCACCAGGAACGTCATCGTCCGTGGGAGGAATGGCGTCTGCTCAACGCTCTGATACATCTGCATTCCCGTTTCTCCTGAGAGCGTCACCAATCACGTGTCTATCATTCGAGACAGCAGAGACCAACCCGAAGAGTCGCGCGCCCAAGCCTCGCACTGACATTCACCTGCGGTATAATCCGGCACCGAAGGTGTAAGCAATATTGAGGTCATTATGAACCAGGTCAATTCGTCTGTGCCCGTAAGCTCCTCCGACCGACGGGAGGTGCGGGCCGCCTGCCCACACGACTGTCCGGATACTTGCGCGATGGTCATTACGGTCGAGGGTGGAAAAGCAATAAAGGTCGCTGGCGCGGAAGATCACCCGACCACAAACGGCTTCCTCTGCACAAAGGTCAATCGGTACCTCGAGCGTACCTACAGTCCTCAGCGCGTCCTCTACCCAATGAAGCGGGTGGGCGCGAAGGGCAAGGGCCTCTTCTCGCGCATCACATGGCAGGAGGCTCTCGAGACGATTGCCAGCAGGTTTCGCGAGATTGCCGCCTCACCGGACGGACCACAAGCGATCCTGCCATATAGCTACGCGGGCACGATGGGGCTCAT
>JBDTUW010001069.1:0-1752 GCA_040007555.1 Acidobacteriota bacterium
ACTATTTTTGCCAGACTTTACCAAATAGAGAGACCGCCAAAAGCGTGCCAAGTTGAATGACCGCAATAAACGCCGTCACCTGTTCGGGCGTCAATACTCGATCGAGTCCCATCAGCCTCTCGACCAGAATCAGATGCCCGGAACTGCTGATAGGAATGAACTCCGTCAGCCCCTGGACGATGCCAAGGACAATCGCCTGAAGTAGAGTCATTGAGGTTTGCTCAGATCAATGCATTTCGAATGTCTGCCGGGAATCCCTTGGGACTACCTCAGACGCGCAAGCAAGGTCGTCTCCAGTGAATCAATTGCCACGCGTTCCTGTTTCATTGAATCCCGATCGCGCACGGTCACGGTCCCATCCGTCAGGGATTGGAAATCAACCGTCAGACAAAAAGGTGTGCCGATTTCATCCTGTCTCCGATAGAGCTTTCCGATTCCCGCGGTATCGTCGTAGATCGTTCGGATCACTGGCTGTATATTGGTCTTGATCCGGCGCGCCAATTCAACAATCTGCGGCTCGTTCTTCTTCAGCGGAAAGACGGCCACCTTGATTGGAGCAAGTTGGGGATGCAACTTGAGGACGACTCGGCTGTGCTCATCACACAGTTTTGCAGCCGTCAGACGAACCTTCTTCAGCAACTCGACACGGTCTGCTCCTGGCAATCCACACGCATCCTCTGCGCTCAGAATCGAATTAGGCAATCCACCTTCCACTTCTGCCAGGGCTGCATCGATGACCTGAAGGTGCGCCGAGGTCGGCCCTTCCACGATCACGCCACCCTTCGCCTCGGTTTTCGCAGCCTCCGCTTTCTTCTTTTCAACGCTCCGGCGCGCGGCCGTCAATGCATCGCGAAGGGGGGTCAGCGCGGCTCATTGTATGCCTCGCAAAGAAAGGCGAGCGTTCCCCGATCGGCTCCGGCCGAGGGCTCAATCACATAAGGAATGTACCGTGCGCCCTTCTTACCCGTCACCGGATCAACATACTGTTCATCAAAGTAGTCCAGCTTCTGAGTGCTGTGCGCATTCGGATCCAGCTTTAATCTCGTCAAGTCATCTTCAGCAACCTCGCGGCTATGAGCTGAGAGATCGTAGTCCTGGCGGTTCGCGATGCCTTCGAGCTCGCTAAAGCCGAGCGAACCAGGGAAGAGGTATTCGATATCGGTCGTCGCCTTGGCATAGTGCGCCAGTTCCTCGCGGGTCTGCTCGCGCTTCTGCAATCGCTCCGGTGCAATCCCAAGCTGGACATACCAATTGAACCGCTGCTGAATCCATTCTCCGTGCAGGTCAACATCGGTTTTCTCGCCGGGCTGGAGGTATTGCGGCGGTTTGCAGAAAAACTCGATCTCCATCTGCTCGAACTCTCTCGTTCGAAAGGTAAAGTTACCCGGTGTGATCTCGTTGCGAAACGCTTTGCCAATCTGCGCGATCCCGAACGGCAGCTTGCGACGCATCGTTTGCTGCACATTGGTAAAATTGGCGAAGATTCCCTGCGCCGTCTCCGGTCTCAGGTAGGCGATACTCTCATCATTCTCGACCGGCCCGACGACCGTCTTGAACATCAGATTGAAGCTTCGCGCTTCAGTCAAATTGCTGGAACCGCACTTCGCGCACTTACCGTCGACGAGGTGATCGGCGCGGCTCCGGGTGCGGCAATCGCGGCAGTCTACAAGAGGGTCAGAGAAGGTCGCCTCGTGACCGGAGTAGCGCCAGACCTGCCGGTTCATGATGATGGCGGCATCGAGTCCTTCCATA
>JBDTUW010001070.1:0-1749 GCA_040007555.1 Acidobacteriota bacterium
GTCAGCGTCATCTAAGGGTCTCGTTCCGAAAATACGTTTCCATCTCGATCTTGAGGGACACCGGGATTCCTCCCTGCCCACCCATCGGATTCTGCGGAGCCACTTGATCTTGTCTCACCGGCGCACCCACACCCGCAGGTAGTCCGACTCCGGCGCCCGCACCTGCCGTTTGCCCCGGCCGATCAGCTTCACCCTGGAAGGAGACGACATTGATCACAATAAACTGCCGGCTTCTTTCCACTGCCGCGATCAATCGCCGCAGATCATCGTAATCACCCACCACGGTCGTTTCGATGCCCAGCGCCGTGTAGGCATGCAGCTGCGAATCGTCGCGCTTAGTTGCCGCCGACTGGGCGGTAGGCTTGTCGGATTCGCTTTCGATGACTCGATAATTGTAGTCCCCAGCGGTAACGCGGTGCTGTCTGGCCAGCGAATTGACCTCACTTATGATCGCCGGAGTTCCCTGCTCCCGATTCTTAAGCCTTTGCTCGAAACTTTGAATGCTCTCGACGATAAGCGATGCATTCGATCGTTGGGCCTCAAATTTCTTCTTTCTGGTGCCGGCGTCGAGGATTCGAGTGCGCGCCCTGTTCTCGCGCCCATCGAGACCATCCAACTGAACCGTTCTCGACCTCACTTCGAAAATATAGAAGTAGCCGACCATACCAGCGAAGAAAAACGTCAACACCAGAACCACGGTCTCGATGGGCTTCAGACGCAACTTACTGAGGATCGTCCGCATCTGATCGATCCACTCCGCTACCCTTTTGTTTGTCTTCGATGCCACTATCGTCGCTCCGCAATCTGCTGGACAGCAGGCTGGCGCACGGCAGCCGGTTTTGCCCTTTGTGTCAGGGGCGGCGGCTGGTATGCAATCTCCAAACCGAACTCGATATCGGAAAGTCCCTCTACAGGCTTCTGCCACTTGGGCGTAACCACGAATACCCGGGTCTGATTGAATGCCGTAATCATTTGGGTTATGTCATCGACACCTTTGGCGACGACTTCCATATCCAGGGGGACGGTCACATTCTTTGCCTCCTGGTCTGAATTCTGAGTTGCTGCTGCCCCCTTGCTGACCCCGACGCGCAAAACCCTCACCCCGCGTGGAATGAGACGTTCGATATCATTGAGCAAAAGAGTCCAGGAGAAGACCTTACGGGTAATCAGTCCGTTGGCGGCCCAATAGGCACGCGACTGCTCGGGCGTCAGCACCTGATTGACGGGGGCGTTAGCTTCAGCCTCCTTCGCCTTCGCCTCGAGCGCGACGATTTCGGGCGCACGTGCAGCGAGTTGCGCGTCCAATTGCGAGAGACTCCGAATTGATCTCAGCCCCAAGAAAGCCGAAAGCGCAAAAATCGCCAGCAAACTCAACCAAAAGAGGCGGCGATTGCGAAACGGCTCTCCCGCGAGGTTAACAAGAGGTCTCATGATCTAAAGTCCATTAGGCCACACAAATGTGTTCGCCATTGCGGCCGTTAGTGGCCTAAACCCAAGAGATAACTATAGCACAGCAGGTCGAGATGGCGATCCGCAGCGGAGATGACATCCAAAAAACGAGGTGACCCTTGGCGCGCAAACGCCAGTGGTCACCTCACACATAACTACACACACACACAGACTTTCTCACGCCTCGAGGGACGGAAGGTTCCGTTATTTCAGTTGTCAGTTGCCAGTTGCCAGTTGCCAGTTGCCAGTTGTCAGTTGTCAGTTGTCAGTTGTCAGTTGCCAGTTGCCAGTTGCCAGTTG
>JBDTUW010001071.1:0-1749 GCA_040007555.1 Acidobacteriota bacterium
CCACGGAGGACAGGCCGAAATGGGACTTCCCGGGGATATTGGCACCCGGCTCGGCTCGATGCTAATATGATTGCCGGTTTTCTTAGTCATTCATAACATAGCTTTGAGGGAGAATAATGTCGCAGACAAATCAGCCCCCGGCGAGCCTCGTCCATATAGAGCCACTCAAGCGGACACTGCCTGCGTCCGAACCGACAGCGGTGGCGGAGATCGAGATACCACCTGTTACAGATTGGTTTGTCTATAAGACCAAGACCTGGGTCACACTGAGAAAAGTGTCCGGATTCTTTTACACCAGACACTCCTACGGGGCGGCTCGCCGTTGGGTTCTGGCGACCGTCCTGCCGGATCGAATTCTTTATCGTTGGAGGCCTTACCGCCAGGGTGGCTGCAATCGCTGCGGCCTTTGCTGCAAGATCGTCTTTCAATGTCCATTCTTCCTGCAGAATGAAGAGACTACAGCGTGCATGATCTATGAGACCAAGCACGCGGCGCCTCCGTGTGTGACGTTTCCCATCGATCCGATTGATCTGGCTGAAGTGAAGCGTGCGATCGCCCCCGACCCCTGCCCGTTTTACTTTGAAGGTGAACCCGAACATCCCACGACATGGGGCGCGGTCAAGGCTGAGATCCGAGCCTCGCTCGGGCGGCGAGTTGATAAGCTTAAGGAGGCATTCGACTAGGCAGACCAGTCGCAAACGCAGGAAAAAGAAAGAAGCGCAGAGGGCGATGACCGCTCCTCGTTTTCTCAATAAATCGGCCGCCTCTAATATGACCGAAGAACCCGCTTGCCTTCGGGTTTAGTACTCGAGTTTTCCGTCATATGTCATCTCACTCAATTTGAACCGCATGTTAAGTTTGATGTTGGCGCTGAACTCCGAGTAGAAGCGAAGCTCGCCGCTCTCGGGCGTGACGAATGGCTTTTCGTCGACGACTCGCGGAAAAATGAACTTCGCCCCCAAACCATCAGCCTGAGGCGCGATGTATTGACCCAGGAAGTTGCGCGCGCCTCCTTTAACCTCAAGATAAGTATTGTTTTTGAGCACACCCGTGTTCGCACTATTAAAGAGTTGCATGGCTGGACCCGAATACCGCTGATCGGTCGAATCATAGGTTACAGCCACGACGATAAACTCACTGAAGTCGCGATCCACGAACGTCTTCAAGGCATCAGCCATGCCCGGCTGTTTAGCGCCGATCGACCGCGCCACTGCCTGGCGGACTGGCTTCGCCGAAAGAAGCCGGACATGGAAGTTGACGTTCGTGGCCTGATTGGTCGCGCCCTGCCGGCTCCGGCTGGAACTAGCTCCCGCTCCCGCCTGTGATGTCGGGCTAAAGAACATCTCCGAAGTATCAGTCTCGATTTGGGTATGCGCCCACGCCGAATCCTCGAGCAGCTTCAAAGCATCTTTCTCAGACCATTCCGTCCACGGCTTGAGCTTTTTCTGCGCCGAGACAGCACCGACAAGAACACCCAGAGAGAGAATAATGATGGCCAACCTGCGCATGAGTTTGTTCTCCTGATGGGACCCAGCCAGGTCCAGCTTTAACCGCAACCAAAGTCAAGGAAGGTCGAGAGAGTCGGTTCGCGACGATGGTCAAGCGCGATCTCACGTCGAGAGTAATCGAGATGAACCGCCGACATCAAGAGATGCCCTGGCTGAGAGACTCGGCTTCGCCGCTACGGTCAGATCCGCCAGCTCCCTTGAAACACTCCGGTTGGGAAACAGGAAGATTCACGGAGGGCCG
>JBDTUW010001072.1:0-1744 GCA_040007555.1 Acidobacteriota bacterium
AGCTCGAGCCCCGAGCAACTCGCGCAGATCCTCAAAGATAAGACGCCGGTGAGCCGGTGAAAGCGCCGCCGTATAATCCTCGATCGATGCATCATCTGCGGGAAAGTGCACACGTCGGAAGGCCGCATCCCTCGAGATCAGCCCGCTTCGCTGGACTGTTCCCGCTGGAAGCAGTTCGACGATCGCCGCTTCGCCCAATGCAGCCAGAAGGTGATGGAAGATGGATCGTAGTTGTCGCGTCCGAAGGTCGCCAAGCTTGCGGTAGATGGGAACCCGACGGGTTGTGTGAATTGCAGCAGTGTCAGCATCCTCGTCATCGTCCTGCAGAACTTCGTACTCAGGGTTCTCAACCTCGAAGAAGTCCCCGCGCCGGCTTCTCTTCCATTGTCCGTAAAGGATGACCCTTGCACCTCGCTGAAAGACCTTCGCGAGGTATATCTGATTCCACCAGAATGCGCGGATGTGTCCGTTCCCGTCCGTCGCGGAGAACTCATACAGTTTGATACGGCCGCCCCTCAGAGGTACGATCCCGGCGGTCGCGACAACGACATCGACCGACGCAGTCATTCCTTCCTTAAGGTCAGAAATGCGCGAGAGGTTTGAGCGATCCTCATAACGCATCGGCACGTAGTGCAGGAGGTCCTCAACGGTAGCTTCTCGAGGATCGGCCCTGGCGGTAATCGTCGCAATCTCGGCGGCGAGCT
This sequence comes from Acidobacteriota bacterium, assembly GCA_040007555.1. Classification (GTDB taxonomy): domain Bacteria; phylum Acidobacteriota; class Blastocatellia; order RBC074; family RBC074; genus JANNRD01. Next base: position 705 of record JBDTUW010001072.1, read on the forward strand.
TCTTTGCCGTTAGCGGGCCAACCCGCGGGAGCCCGTGATGGTGGAGTTCAACAATGGGTGTCTTGAGGGTCAACACAAATAAAACGTTAAGCAATTCTAAAAGTCCAAGCTGAGTACTAAACCGGGTAGCCTGACGAGCCCTTTTTCCCCGAAAATCTGTGCTATCATGCCACGGTATGAGACTGGCTGGTGCAATTGTATTGAGCTTTTTTCTCGCGGGCGCGATGCCGGTGATGATGGCGGTATCCGAACTAAAACCCAACACGCTTGCCGTCTTTGATCGGTATTCAAATCAGCGAGAGGGTCAAATTCGGAACGAGCTCCGCGACACCTCCAAGTTCCTCTGGGTCGACCGTCTTCCTGAGGCACAAAAACAAAAAGCCTACAGCGATATGAAGGCCGGTCGAATCGTCATCGACAGCGGCAAACGCGTCGATGCGCCCGAGGGCCTGATTCACCAATGGACTGGTGTAGGGTTTATCCCGGGAGCGACCCTGCAGCAAACCCTCAGTTTCATTCAGGATTACAACAATCACGCGGCACACTATCGTCCCGACGTCGTCCAATCGAAGTTGCTTGGCCGCAACGGAAACAACTTCAAGATCAACCTGCGCTTTCTCAAGAATAAAGTGATCACCGTCGTGCTCGACACCGATCATGACGTGACGTTCACAAACATCGACGCGAAACACACGGCTTCGCTCGCGCACACGACGCGGATATCTGAAGTCGAAAATGCGGGTAAGCCCGGCGAGAAAGTGCTGCCTCCCGGGACCGGCTGGGGCTTTCTCTGGAAGATGAATACTTATTGGCGGTTTGCCGAGGCTGACGGCGGCACTTACGTTCAATGCGAGACGATCTCTTTGACTCGTGATATTCCGTTTGGATTGGGTTGGGCAGTCGGTCGCTTCGTCAATACGGTCCCGCAGGAGTCACTGACGTTCACTTTGACGCGAACAAGAGATCGAGTCCTGGCTCTCAACAAGAAGTAGATTCGGAGATTCGTCGACGATTCAGTCGCGGTTGACTTCAGATTCATC
>JBDTUW010001073.1:0-1743 GCA_040007555.1 Acidobacteriota bacterium
GCATCCTTCGAAATCAGGTTGGTGTAGGAGGCTGGGAATCCGAGCGACGAAAGATCAAATCCCAGACTCTCCGGGTTCGGCGCGTCAAACCGAATGAAACGGTTGTATCCATATCTGACGTTCAAGATCAGAGTCGGGCTGATCGTGTAAACGTCATCGAATACTCCCTGTCTCGAGATGAACGAAAATAGCGAACCTGTGGCCAGGTTGCCGTAGTAGTTGTTGTAATCGCTGTTCCGGTCATACCAACTGGTCCGCCCGAATATCCTGTGCTTCTCACTGAAGGCGTGATCGATGCGGATCGTATGCGAATAATATTTCGCCCGTTCCTTGAGCCCTGGCTGCTGGAAGTTGTTGAGCCCATCAGCCGCCGTCGCCGTACTGGTCGCACGCGGAAGATACGTATCGACAAACTTCTTTGCGATCGGATTGATCAGCTGCTGTGGAATGATGTTGCCCACAAACGGCGATTGCTGGAAGCGACCACCCGCGATGGCGACTCGCGTGAACGGATTGTAGATCTGATATTGCGGCCCGATGGCAAGCAGATCCGAAAAATCGCCGTTTCGCATCTTGTCTGTGGGAATACTCAGAGTCCCATTATTCCTCGGTCGTGCCTCGCGGATGCCCTCCATCCCGTACATGAAGAACGTCTTGTTCTGTCCGTTGTAGACCTTCGGAATCCAGACCGGGCCACCGACGGTTCCGCCAAAGCGATGATAGTAAAAATCCGATATCGGCTGGTTCGCCCGGTTGGCGTAGAAGTCATTCGCCGAGGTACCGGGTGTGAAATTGCTGTAGGACGCGGTGCCGTGGAACTGGTTCGTTCCCGACTTGATACTGAGGTTCGTGACACCGCCTTCCGTGTTGCCAAAGCTCGCATCGAAAGTCGCCGTCTGGACCTTGAATTCCTGAACCAGATCCTGCGGCGGCACAAACGAGGAAATCACCTCGCCAGCGTTTGCCGTTGAGGTGCTGGACGCGCCGTCAATCGTCAGATCACTGCGATTAGCGCGCGTTCCATCGATCGAATAGCCGACGATATGCGTCGGCTCAAACGGCCGATCAAGACGCTGATCGCGACTGAAAGAAACACCACCCGCGAGCCCCATGAGCGCATACGGATCGCCATGCCCGATTGGCAGCTCGGCGATTCGACGGGCATCAACCACCTGCCCCATTGAGCCTGATGTCGTCTCAAGCAGCGGAGCATCTCCGGTCACCGTCACCGTCTGATCGACGCTGCCAACTTCCAGATCGATATCCACCTCGAGTGAGTCATTGACCGAAACGACAATGCCGTCTCGGACATATTTCTTGAACCCTGAGGCTTCAACCGTAATCTGATAGGTTCCGGGGATCAGGAACGAGGCAAGAAAAATGCCTGCCTCATTCGTCGGTGAAGAAACCGTGGTCCCCATTTCGATATTGATGACCTTGACTGCGGCCCCGGGGACTACAGCCTTCCCTGCGTCTCTTACTTTCCCCGTGATTTTTCCGCGGGCTTCTTGTGCAAGCAGTGACCCTGGGCTAAAGAGGGCCACCAGGAAAGCCATCAAAGCAAGAGCTTTGAATGGCCTTGTCATTATCGAGTTCATACGCGACCTCCTGGTGAATTTGAAATAACTCCAGCCGCAGCATCTGCGGTCTGAAGCTCGGTCTTTTCTTTGCCGCCGGATCACGATCAAGCGGTGTGCGGATACGTGAGTCTCTCCTTGGATTTGGGGTTGATTGATATTCCTG
>JBDTUW010001074.1:0-1738 GCA_040007555.1 Acidobacteriota bacterium
GCCGGCCCCGTCAAAGTTCAGAAACGAGGCGTCGCCGTTGTTGGCGAGACAGATTTTAGCCTCGGCTTGTGTGCCGGGTTTGCCCTCCTTCGGCTCGATGATCCCGTCGTAGATGATGTCGCCAACCGATCCCCCCGCCGCCTTCCCCAGCGCCTGCCATTTCGGAAGTCGCTGATCGGGGGACTTGCCTCCGCCAGAGATGCGGTTATCGTGAATGTAAATCGAGGCGGTGTAGGGATTGAAGCTCGGATTCTTGATATCCTTTGCACTCGATGCCGAGAGATAGGAGACGATATTAATGCTTGCACTGCCATTGTCGCGGATCTCGTTATTGAAAATCTCGACGTTCTTCACTGCCATAATCAGCATGCCGGTACCGGTCGCGAGGTTGTAAACCGTCTGACTCTTCGGCGCGAAGTTCGGGGTGTTGTTGCCAATCACCTTGTTGTTGAAGACTCGGACAGTACCACCGCCCTGGACTGGGAGGTCGGGCAGATTGAAGACCATGACACCACCTGTGTTGCCGGTGACAGTGTTGTCGTAGACATCGGCATTCCGCGTGTTCTCGACTTCGATCGCGGCGACGTTCTTTTCGGCACGGTTGCGGCGGATGATGACGCCGTCGGACTGGCCGACGTAGATGCCGGCATCCGAAGCGCCGATCGCGACAGACTCTTCGATGAGGACATTTTTGCAATTGACCGGGTAGAGCCCGTACGGCCCGTTTGTCGTTTGTGGGCCGCCTGTCCATTCGACACGGACGCGCCGGATGGTGATGTTGGTTCCGCCATCGATCTTGAGCGCATCGCCCGCGGCGTCTTCGATTGCCAGATCTTCAATCGTGAAGTCGTCGGCCTTGACGAGCATCCCTGCGGAGCCGGCCGTCTGCCCCTTGAATGACAGCGTTGTGTTGCCGATCCCCTGGCCGCGGATGGTCACCTGTGGGACCGAGAGCGAGAGCGTCCGGTCGAACTGAAATTTTCCCGCCGGAAGCGTGATGACTCCGCCCGGCTTAATCTTGATCAGCTCCTCCTGCAGCCGCTTCGAGACATCTGCCGGTGGAAGCGGACCCTCCTGCTTGCCGGCACCTGGGGCGGAGCACGCTGCGGTCCAGAAGAGAAGTCCTGAAACGCAGATGAATACGACGAGACTCTTTCGCTGCCTTAGTTGGTCCTTCATGCTGATTCTCCATAAGAGTGTAAGTAGACCATCGGATGGTCGGAATTACGGACAGTGCAGGAACGGTGAATAGCGAATTGGGTTGCACGGTGAAGGCGCTGCCGCTCGGATGCCCCGCTTGCGACGTTCTCACACGTCACCCATCACCCGCCGCTGTCTTATTCAAGTCGCGGTAAAGCCACGCAGCGGCCAGACTCCAATCCCGCCGCACTGTACTGAGAGAGACTCTGAGCGCCTCCGCCATCTCTTCGAGACTCAGCCCGGCGAAGAAGCGCAATTCCACGATACGAGCTTGCCTCGGGTCGAGCCCCTCCAGGCTTAGCACGCATCGTCAAGCGCCACCAAATCCGGGCTACGCTGCGTTGGGACGTTGGCGGCTGCAGAGATGGAAACCCAAAATTGGTCGCCCCCGCGTTTTTCGCGATTCCGGGTGCGGGCGAAATCAACGAGGATACGGCGCATGATCTGTGCGGCAAGCCCGAAAAAGTGCGCGCGGTTCTGCCATTCAACGTTCCGCCAATCGATCAACCGAATGAACGCCTCGTTCACCAGGGCTGTT
>JBDTUW010001075.1:0-1737 GCA_040007555.1 Acidobacteriota bacterium
TTAGCCGCAAATGAGCCACATGTCAAAAAGATTCCGGCCGTCGCTTTCAATCTCGTTCCTGCTGATCATTGCCTCAACTTCACTCGTCAACCGGGTTTTCTCGCAGGCTCCCGGGATCAAGGCTGTTGTCAGAGAGGGTGTCGCGGGTGCGTCCGCGCTGCTCGAAGAAGCTGCGCAGCTTCGCGGACTCAAGGTTCTGCGGCCAGTGAGCAGCGGAATGAAGACGCGGACGGAGATCGAGGCAATTGTCATCAAGGATTTTGACGAGTCGTCAACTCCCGACGAGATCGAGGCGCAACGTAAGATGCTCGTTGCCTTCGGACTCATCCCGAAAGACTTTCGCTACCGCGAATTCATCATTAGTCTCCTGACTGAGCAAGTTGCGGGGTTTTACGAGGCGAAGTCACGGGAGTTCTTTCTGGCCGACTGGAATGACCCGGAGATGGCGAAGCCTGTAATCGTGCACGAACTGACACACGCGCTTCAGGATCAGCATTTCGACCTTCGCCGTTTCGAGAAGTGGCCCCGCGGCGATGGTGACCGCGAGCTTGCGATCCACGCGCTGATCGAAGGCGACGCGACGGCGGTCATGATTAACTACGTCTTAAAGCCAAGCGGTATGGACATCACCAGGCTGCCGATGTCTCTCACATCTCTGAACGAGACGATGTCCGCGGAATCTGCGGGGGATCGCGAGAAGGTGCTGGCGTCTGCGCCGCCGGCAATTCGTGAGTCGCTCCTGTTTCCGTATTCATTCGGAGCCGGGTTTGTCCAGGAAGTTGTGCGACGGCAGAAGTGGGAAGGCCTGTCTCGCGCCTACACCGATCTTCCGCAATCGACCGAGCAGATCATGCACATTGAGAAGTATCTCGCACGTGAGAATCCTGCGCGAATCGAGCCCGCGAGCCTTCTTTCCATTCTGGGTCCCGAATGGAAACGCCTTGCGGACGACGTCACCGGGGAGTTCGGATATTTTCTCATCCTCACACCATATCTGCCAAAGGCGGAGGCTCGTGAAGCGGCAGCTGGCTGGGGAGCCGATCGCGCCGTTCTCTATGAGAACATCCAGACCGGCGAGTTGCTGCTTGCGCACATCAGCGACTGGGACTCGGCAGGGGAGGCTGGAGAGTTCTTTCGAGCCTATGTCACGCGCGTTTCAAAGCGCTACGATGGCAGGAACCCGGTCGGGGCTGAGGGGAACCGGCGCACGTTTGCTAATTCGCAGGCGAGTAGCATGATCGAACAGCGTGGGCAGAGAGTGGTTGCGATCGAGGGCGTTCCGACGGCGTTGAGCGTACGAATGGGACGTCTCGCAGCTGCACTCTGGAAATGAAGGATGGAAGCGACACGGCTTCCAGCAAGATAAGACTGTGCTGAACTGGGAACTCTTCGTTAAGCTGAGCCCGATCTTAATTGCGGCCCTGCACGGCTATGGAGCGGCCTGGCTCGCGGTCAGGATGCTCTTTCGACCGCGCAAGCCGATCTATCTCTTTGGCATGAAGCTGCCGTTGACACCTGGGATGCTGCCAAAGGAGCGGGTCCGGTTTATCGAAGCTCTGTCGCGGGTGATTTCGCAGAATCTGCTCGATGTGGAGACGATCGCTGGCGAGTTGGAGAAGCTGAATCTGGAATCAGAGATCACGACGATCGCGCGACGCGGCTATCTGGAACAGACCCGTCACGAATCGACGATCCTGGTGGTGATTGGGCATTTGCGGGAACAATTGCAGAGTTTGC
>JBDTUW010001076.1:0-1730 GCA_040007555.1 Acidobacteriota bacterium
CTGGCTGGTAACTGCGCAACCGGTCGATGTTGAATTCTAGCTGTCGAAAGAAATCTTCTGGTGAAGGCTCTGCTGCAAAGACTTCACCGTAATCCTCTTCGAGCACAGTGTAGGGTTCAGGCTCGTGGGTGAAGTCAGGGTGAACAAGCAAGAATTCGTCTACGAGCGTGCTCTTGCCACAAGAATGTGTTCCCGATATGGCGACTCTCATTTGTGGAAACCTCTTGGTTCTTCGCAGTGATAGTTGAGAGACAACTGACGCCCACCGAAGACACGAGCCGTAAAACTGCGGTTTATCTGCGCATCGTCATCGGTACCGTGGAACATCATCGCAACAGCGTGACGACCAAACTCGAACTGCGCGGTAGCCACGTGCTGGTCAGGTTCGCCCTCCAGTGGCGGAATGGCCGCGAGAGGCTTTGATCCTCGCGCGTCCTTCTCCAGGCGTTCAGGGCGTCCTGAAGGCTCTCTGCCCCAATGCTAGCCTCGGTTCGTCACCTTGTTCATTCACGGGTCGCGATTATAATCGAGGATCGAGCTTTAGTACCCGGGTACCTTCGCCCGTGATCGATCGACAGATGCGTGCCAGCGGTAAGGAAAGACTTCTATGCGCAAGCTGATTAATGGAATCGTCGAATTTCGCAGGACTCTGTTACCGCAGTATGCCGAGCGATTTCGGGAGCTGGCTGAAGGGCAAAAGCCGGATGCGTTTTTTATCAGCTGCTCCGACAGCCGAGTCGTTCCCGAACTGCTGGCTTCGACAGATCCGGGCGATTTGTTCGTCATGCGTAACGTCGGCAACATGGTGCCACCCGCGCCGGTCGACGGAAGTTCGACCGGCGATCTCTCGGAAGCAAGTGCCATTGAATATGCGCTCTTTGTGCTGAACGTGGAGCACATTGTCGTTTGCGGGCATTCCGAATGCGGTGCCATGAGGGCGGCTCTCGACGGGAAGGCTCCTGCCGAGACACCCAATCTCGCCAAGTGGCTGCACCACTCGAATGCGGCCGTCTTTCGACTCCAGCAGGAAGGACCGCTCAATGGAGAGTGGGAGCCGCACAATCAGCTCTCGCAATGGAACGTGCTTGTTCAGCTCGAACATCTGGTCTCGCATCCCGTCGTGAGAGAGAGACTCGCAGCCGGCAAACTGAAACTGCATGGATTCTGGTTCGAGATTTCCAGCGGCGAAATGTTCTCCTACGTTCGCGCGAGCCGTTCGTTCGAACCGATCGACGACGTGCTCGCGGCAGAACTGCTCACACAGGTTGGATGAGCCTCAACCAGGACTGAGGCAGACTCAGGATTTCCGCGGCTCCGCCAGTAGTGCCAGCAGATCGACCCCGATTGTCTCGCAGACTTAGTCGAGCGGCAGACGGTTCAGCGTATACGCAAGAAACGGGCTCTTCAAATCGGCCGAGATCTGGTCGAGGGCAATCAGCGCGAAAGCAACGAAGAACTCGACGACTGGACTCAGCCAGCCGTCCCTTGATGATTTGCCCGACTCAATTCCGCGCCACATGTCGCCGTTTCAATCGTGGGGCGTTCCGCCATGTCGTTTCTTAGTTGGGTTAAAAGAATTGGGCTTGAAGGATCCAACCGGACTGGTATATAAATAACCGCTGTTATATCCTTCCAAAACCATCCAACGCCAATCATTAAGATTCTCTTTATATTCATCCGCCAAATTCCCACCGTGCTTACCTGCCGGCTCATCATTGCCCCAACTATAT
>JBDTUW010001077.1:0-1726 GCA_040007555.1 Acidobacteriota bacterium
CATCGAAAATCAGTACGCCTGGGAGTATGGGTTCTGGGAGTACTATACCGATGCAGAAGAGTCGATTCGAACCTTCAACCAGTGGCGAAATGAACTCGAGGCATCGATGGCGACGGAGCCGGATGAAATGGGTGTGGAGATTGACGGCCTGCACCGATTCTCCGACGAGAAGGAGTTCCTCGTCGTCACTCTGATTATGATCATCGATAATCGTGATGAACCGATTGCCGATGATGTCGGCGACTACAGCTTTCGCCCGACATATGGCCAGCTGTCAGCACCATTCCGCACGGTTGCTGAAGGGTTCGACGAGAAGAAGTATTGGGAGGCCGCGACGTTTGCGAACCTTCTGGAGTCCGTCTGCGAACTTGACCCGCGCGCCATTGAGCGTGATGGCATTTTTGTCTTTCCCGGCACCGCGCAGGATGGATTGTCATCTCTGGATCTGCTCGGCGATTCGGACTGGAAGTACCTCACTGACCATTCCTTCCGCCTACAGTAATGAGCCCTTTTTCGTGAGCGAGATGTCGCATTGGATAGAAGCGACATCTCGCGTCACCGCGGAGAAGTCCCTCGATGCCAATCAGCCCTATCGCCGGCAAGCCCGCCCCGAAGGAAATGCTCATCGACGTCGCACGCCTTGAGCGCGATTATTACGACATTCAACCCGATGTAGAGAATTCTGTTGAGCGTGTCAGCTTTGGTACGAGTGGGCATCGCGGCACTTCAGGCAATGGCTCTTTCAACGAGGCGCATATCCTCGCGATCAGCCAGGCGATTTGCGAGTATCGTCAGCGAGAAGAAATCACCGGACCGCTCTTTGTCGGCAAGGATACTCACGCTCTGTCGGCTCCCGCACAACGAACAACCATCGAGGTCATGGTCGCAAATGACGTCGAGATAATCATCCAGCAGGATGACGGCTTCACCCCCACTCCCGTCATCTCAAGAACCATTCTCGCTCACAACCGTGCGCGGGCTTCAGGGTTGGCTGATGGCATAGTCATCACACCATCACACAACCCGCCGCAGGACGGCGGCTTCAAGTACAACCCCACGAATGGTGGGCCTGCAGACACCAATATCACCACTTGGGTTCAGAACCGCGCAAACGACCTGATCCACAACGGCAACAAGGACGTCAAACGACTCACCTATGAAAGGGCGCGCGTCCGAGGCAACCTTCACGAGGACGATTTCCTCATGCCGTATGTCAGAGACCTCGCGAACGTCATCGATCTCGAGGTGATTCGATCGTCTGGAATCAGCATCGGAGTCGATCCCCTGGGCGGCGCAGCAGTCAACTACTGGGCCCCCATCGCTGACATCTGGGGTCTAAACCTGACCGTCGTCAATCCGGCCATTGACCCGACCTTTGGGTTCATGACAGTCGACCACGACGGCAAGATCCGAATGGACTGTTCCAGCTCGTACGCGATGGTGGGCCTGGTGGGCCTTAAGGATAAGTACCAGATCGCGTTTGGCAACGATCCAGATGCAGATCGACACGGTATCGTCACCCCTTCGCGCGGTCTGCTCAATCCAAATCATTATCTTGCGGTGGCGATCAAGTATTTGCTTGAGAACCGCCCAGCGTGGCCGTTGGCAGCCGTCATCGGGAAGACGCTTGTCAGCAGCGGTTTGATCGATCGCGTCGTGGAAGCGGCTGGGCGACGTCTGTTTGAAGTACCGGTGGGCTTCAAATGGTTTGTCGACGGGCTCTTTG
>JBDTUW010001078.1:0-1723 GCA_040007555.1 Acidobacteriota bacterium
AGCAACATCTCTCAGAAGCCGTGCAGTATCGAACACTGGATCGGAGCTTCTGGGCTTGAGTGCAAGGATTGCAAGAACAGCAAGGAAACCAGCGACAACAGGGACCACAGGTACGAACGCGAAATCAGATGACTAATCCGGCCACCTCGCATTCTGAAAAACCACACGATAGCCGTCGGGATCCTCAAACGTGCGGCCCCGTTTGTCCCAGTATGGATTGAAGGAAGGCACCGCCATGTAGCCCGCCATCTCCATTTGATCGAGCGCCGCCTGCCATTCCAGCGCATCAGGCAGATAAAACACCAGCAGATTCTCCGATGCTGGCACCCGGCCGACCGAGTGTCCACGGTGACTCGTGAATTCGAGATGGTAGCTTGCGTCGGGGCTGCCCAGCATTACACCGTCAAAGCCCTGATGATCCTCAAACGCTCCCAAGTGCGTCAGGCCCACGCCTTCCGTATAGAAGCGCACGACCTCCGTCATCATATCCGTTGGTCGTGCGACTCGAAGGGTAGTCGTTTTCTGCATAGTTAGGTGTAGCTCGGCAGGTTCCGTCGCCCAGGACGGGTTTGGAGGCGGCTGAGGGGGTCGCCAAGGTAATCCAACGCCACGGCCGTACCCAAGGGTGGTCCCGGGTGTTCACGAAGACGTGAGAGGGACCGGACCAGTACCTGGGAACGGAGCCGTCGGCGATTGAAACCTCGATCTGCCTAGTCCTTGAGGACGAACGATACTTTCATCGTAACGCGGTACTCGACGACCTTGCCCTTTTCGACAATGACCTTCTGACCCTTGACCCACGCACCACGGACGTTAGCAAGCGTTTTGTCAGCTCGCTTGATACCCTGATTGATGGCGTCATCAAAACTCTTTGTGGACGATGCGGTGATTTCAGTGACCTTAGCTACAGACATGCTTTCCCTCCCGGAAATGTGATTCTTATTCGGTCGCAGACCGGCTTTGCGCCTGTCAGCCGACTTTCGAGACTTTAATCGGTGTGAGTCGGTCCTTGGGCATCATAGGTGAGGCGAGGCTAAACCACAAAGAGCAGTTGCCAGATTGCCAGTTGCGGGTTGTCAGTTGTCAGCCGGGGTGTCAGGGATAAGGGATGCGGAGTTCGCGCGTCGGGATCAAGGTTCAGAGGCAGGGAACCGGGCTCAGGACTAAGGGGACATGGTCAAGTACCAACTGACAACGGGCAACGGGCAACAACTGGGCAACTGGCAACTGACCACTGCCTATTCGTAGCGAAGTGCTTCGATTGGGTCCAGACCTGCGGCCTTTCGTGCCGGGTAATACCCAAAGAAGATCCCAACGGCAGCGGAGAACAGGGCCGATCCGACGATCGCCGAAATCGAGACGAGCGTCGGCCATCCCAGCATCTGGGGAATGACGATCGAGATCGCGAGCCCCAGTCCGATACCAATCATCCCGCCAGTCAGGCTAAGAACAATGGCTTCGATCAGAAACTGAGTTCTCACGGCTGACGATCTCGCGCCAATCGCCATGCGAATGCCGATTTCGCGCGTCCGCTCGGTGACTGAAACCAGCATGATGTTCATGATTCCGATTCCACCAACCAGCAGCGAAACGCTCGCGATGCTGCTCAGCAGTATCGTCATGATCCGGTTTGTCTCGTCAGCGGCCTCTGCGACATCAGTCAGATTACGGACCGTGAAGTCGTTCTCCTGGTTCGGCGCGAGCTTGTGACGCTGCCGCAATA
>JBDTUW010001079.1:0-1717 GCA_040007555.1 Acidobacteriota bacterium
GATGCGGCGCTGCGCGACATCCTCGACCATGATCTCATCCATGGTCCTGATGTTTGAGACGGGCTGCGTGGGATCAACCGACCACACCGTCTGTCTCACGCCTGCCACAAAGCTCAGCGGGTCGCCCGTTGTTCGAACCGTCAAGTCGCGCGGCATGTTCCAAAGCATGTCGGGCAGTTGCTGGTAGGGAAAGAACATCCCGGCTTTGGGGGGCGCTTCCAAACCCATCTCCTTCACATCCGCGATGACGCCGACGATAGTCATCCAGGGTCTGTCTGAGTCTCTCGAGCCGATCTTGAATCGCTTACCCATCGCGGTTTCGCCCGGCCAATACTGTCGCGCCATAGTCTCGTTGATAATCGAGACGGGCGGTGCCTGGACGTCATCGTGCTCATTAAAGAGCCGGCCCTCCCGCAGCTTGATGCCCATTGTTTCCATGTAACCGACACTCGCCTGTCGACTGTTTGCATCCTGTCCTGGCTTCTCCTCACGCCCTTCAACGCTGAACCCGTTGGTGCCCCCCTTCCAAGTCAGTGGGACTGCCGTTGTGTAACCAGAGGAGACGACTCCCGGTAGCGCGCGTACACGTTCCAGCACGCGCTCGTAGAAAGCTGCCCTCTTTGGCAATTCCGCATACTTACTCCGTGGAAGCTGTGTCCGGAGAGTCAATACGTTCTCAGGATTGATACCGATATCGAGCGCGCGCAGCCTGAGAAAGGTCTGGATCAGCAATCCGGCGCCAACCAGTAAAACAAGTGCCAACGAGATCTCGGTGACCACCAAAGCGCCACGCAAGCGGCGATTCCCCGCACCAGTACCGGTGCGCCCGCCCCCTGTTTTCAATGCTTCATTGAGGTCCACCTTTGCGGCCTGGAGCGCCGGTACCAATCCAAAGACGATGCCGGTCAACAGAGAAAGCAGCAACGTAAAGCCGAATATCCGGGAGTCGATCCTCACGCCAGCGGTCAGGGCCATACTGCCCGGGATCATTTGTTTGAGGAAGGAGAAGCTCAGCGCTGCGAAGAGTAGACCAGCAACGCCACCCGCGACCGCCAACAAAACGCTCTCCGTTAGCAATTGTCTGACAATGCGACGGCGCCCCGCCCCCAACGCCGAGCGTACTGCAATCTCCCGACAGCGCGCGGCACCGCGCGAAAGCAGCAGATTGGCAATGTTCGCGCAAGCAATAAGCAATACGCAGCCGACCGAGACCAGCAACACGATCAGTGCCGGGCGCACATCTCCGGCCAGTTGCTCGCGCAGGGAAATCACGGCCGAGCCCAGCTGAACGCCGTGAGTCGGGTTGTCTCGTCCGATGCGCTCCGTAACTACGGCGATGTCCGCCATTGCCTGCGCCACCGTGACCCCGGGTTTCAGGCGCGCCACGACAGTCAGGTAATGACTACCACGCGCGGCCAGCTCCTGTGGGCTGAAAGCCATGGGCACCCAAAGTCCAGTTTCTTTACCGAGGAATTGAAAACCCGCCGGCATCACGCCGACGACAGTACGCGTTTCCCCGTCGAGCAGAAGCTGCTTTCCAACGACTCCCGAATCGCCGCCGAATCGCCGCTGCCACAGACCATGGGCGAGCAGCACCACACTACTCCGCCCCGGTTGGTCTTCTTCCGTTGTAAAAACCCGTCCCAGGAGTGGTTTGACACCGAGCAGCGGAAAGAAGTTGGCGGTCACGGCCTGCACCTCGACTCGCTCCGGCTGG
>JBDTUW010001080.1:0-1713 GCA_040007555.1 Acidobacteriota bacterium
AGTCGCGCTTCTTGACTGATGGAGGTGCGGGTCGTTGAGGCGGGATGAACGCCCAATGTTTCTGCCATTGTGCGCCCTGACTGATCCACTCTTCGAGTGTCTCGATCTCACGTCTCGTCAGGATGCGTCCCGAATCAGCAGGTGGCATTCGCATCCCCTCATTATCTGAAGTGATGCGTCGAACGAGTTCACTTTGCTCAGGATGTCCCGCGACGATGGCACGACGCCCGCCGCCAAGATCTGCCATCACGCCTTCAGCCGAATCGAGACGAAGGATGCTCTGCCTGTTTGGAACTCCGGGTCCGTGACAGACAAAACATTTATCTGACAGAATCGGACGAATGTCGCGATTGAAATCAATCCCGGACTCGACGGGCCTGGTCGCGGCCGGCCTGGTTGCCGCAGGGCGCTTCGCTGCCACTTGAGCTGCACGTCCCACATGACTCGGTAGCGCCGCGCTCAGGCAGACAATCGCGACGACGACGGCAGCTGATTTGAGGATGAGTGCTGGCTTTTCCGACAATGGTTGCTCCCCGCTCGCGAATCCATAGACGGCAGCTGTCGACCTTCTGAAGTCCGACCTGCTCACAGTATATGGAGAATCGTCAGGGTACCGCCCAACGGCCACCTGTCAGCCGTTCTTTCTTATGATTCCACCCTGGAAGATGACCTTTACTATACCTCAGACCGCGTGCAAGCCGAAATGTGCAAAAACTACTCAAGCGATCTTCTTGTCAGCGGACTACTTTGGAGATAAGTTAATCTCGCAACAGAAAAGATTGTCCTACAGGACCAACATTTTCGCCTCCGAGGCGTGGAACTGTCATTGAGATGACTGAAAACCTACCATCAATCGGGTTACTCATGGCGGGGGCCACCTCCGTCAGCAACGTCATTAAGGATGTCGGCGCCAAGAAGGTGCTGGATCATCACGAGGTCATCGCCTCGACGTTCTGGATCCGGCTCTTCGCGGCTTTTGTGTTCGGTGGTGCCCTCCTCGTCCGTTGGATGGCTGGAATTGTTCCCACGGTGCGCGACGGCGGGCCTCTGTTTGGTGCGCCTTCGCTCCAGCTCGACCCAATCCCGACCTGGCTTATCTATCTTTCGATCGAGGTTGTCCTGGTCGCCTGCTCCACGATTTTGTTCTTCAGGGCTCTGCAAATCTCGCCAATCTCGCTTTGCATGCCCTACATTTCATTCACCCCAGTCTTTCTGATTCTGACCGGGTACGTCATTCTAGGCGAGCTGCCGGCCACGCAAAAACTTGTCGGGGTGATCCTTATTGTCGTCGGCTCGATAGTCATGCACCGTCAGCTCTTCGCCGCTGGATGGTGGGAGCCAATCAAAGCAATTTGGCGCGAACGCGGCTGTCTCTATATGCTGCTGGTCGGGCTCATCAACTCGATTACCAACCCAATCGATAAAAAGCTGGTGGGAATGACCGATGCCTTCACCCAGGCGAGTGCCTTCGGAGTAGGCATGGTCGTCTTCTTCACAATTCTGGCGCTGGCACGACGGTCCGATACTCGGAAGGTGATTCGAAACGCTCCCGTCTGGGTCATGCTGGCGGGTACGCTTGAGGCTGTCGCGTTACTGTTTCAGCTATCATCGCACTACTACATCGACGTCGTCATCACGATCAGCATCAAGCGGGCCGGCATTATCCTCACCGTCCTGCTCGGCTGGCTGATCTTCAAAGAACGTGACATCAGC
>JBDTUW010001081.1:0-1710 GCA_040007555.1 Acidobacteriota bacterium
TGTTGCCGACCACGAGAAAATGAAGTTTTCTGATCGAGCGCCGGCATTCAAACATTCAATAGAAGAGACTCGGTTTGGTGATGGTTGTGAACCCTGGCGAGTTTCCCGCGGAGATACTGGAGATAGCCTGCTGGTAGTGGCTGCCTGAGAAGTTCATCGATAGTCGGAATGAAGTATGCCAGGGAGCGAATCGGAGCGAGAGCAGGTCGGTCGGGATGCCGGTAGAAACGTCGAACGGAGGCCAGCAGGAAGGCTGACTCGATAACCTCGATCGGAACCTGACGGGTGTGAAGGTCGATTGCGAGACGCCGATCAGCGCTCCGATGGCGAGATGGAGTGTCCGGCATGTGGATGTACATTGTGAGGATGGCCTGCACCTCGGTTGGCGTTGGCGTCATTTCTTCTTTTTCCTTCTCGCCGCAATCTCCTGCTCGCTTTCGTGAACGCGATAACTCTGCCCCTCAAGGACGGAGACGTCAGCGTGATGAGTGAGCCGATCAAGCAAGGTGGCGATACAGGTTGCGTTGGGAAACACCTCATTCCATTCCTTAAATGAGCGATTGCTGGTGATGAGAACGGAGCGACGTTCATAACGACGATTGACGACTTCGTAGAGAAGATCGGCTGCGTGATTGTCGTAAGACAAATAGCCGAGCTCATCAATGCAGAGAAGGTGATAACGGGCGTAAGCTTTGAGCTTGCGGCGCTGGAGATGTGGCGAATCGGATTGGAGATCATCGAGCAGTTCAGAGGCCGAGCGAAAGAGGACGGAGTAACCAGCGAGGACGGCATCGTGGGCAATGTTTCTGGCAATCATGGTCTTGCCGAGTCCGTTTGCACCGATGAGGATCAGGTTGCGGGCCTCCTTGATGAAGTCGAGGGTGAGGGCGCGACTGATGATGTCCCGGTCGATCTTTCCCGGCCAGTTCCAGTCGAAGTCAGCCATTGGCTTGAAACGGCCGATGTGTGCCAGGCGAAGGCGGCGCTTGAGACTGCGCTCGGCGCGATCGGAATGTTCGGCTCTTGCGAGTTGCTCAATCACAGTGCGGGCGGGCCATTGAGATTTGATGGCACGCGCGAGGAAATCCTCAAGGCCCGCAGCAGTGGCGCGCAGACCAAGATGGCGTAGCTGCAATGACAGTTCATTCGTCGGAGTCTTGTTTTGAGAGTTCATCATAAATCTCGAGTGAATGTGGTTGAACGTAGATGTCGGCCAGGTCGGGACGTGTCGGGGCGACTGGCATTGGAGAACGTCGCTTTTGAGCTCTCCAGCGCTTTTGGAGAATGAAAGCAACTGAAGAAGAGCTCGGAGTTTGTTTGTCGAGGGCTTCACGGACGGCGGCCCGGAGCTCGGCTGGAGAATAGTCATCGAGCAGGGCCAGCAGGAGGCGAGTTTGTCTCCAGACAGACTCCCCGCGCTGGAAGGCAGCGAGGAGGAGGTCCTCGCTTTCGGGGACCGCGGTCCTTAAGCGGCTTCCCGCAGTTGAAGCGAAGGCTTTGCGTTTCTCGCTCAGCAGCGCGTCCTGATGTGCGGGATCAAGTATCAGTTGACGCCGGTCATAGGAGCGCGAGTGACGGGCGACCTCGATCGCGCCATCGAGCAGTCGGACGGTGGTCAGGGATGCTACCAGCGTCAGTGTTTTGCCCACTACGTGAGGGGGAATGGAATAGTCATTGAGGTCATATGTGGCCAATTTGGTTATGTGGCGT
>JBDTUW010001082.1:0-1710 GCA_040007555.1 Acidobacteriota bacterium
ACCGGTATTCCCACATCCCATAACTCGCCGGAGGGAATTTCTTGGCAATCCCACCTTCCGCCTGTGTCGGAATTTGTGAGGGTCACCACATTCTTCTCCCAGGTGGTCTTAGGAGACCATTCGCGAAGTGCGCTCCCTCAACCCCGAATGCAAGATCGAGGTCCTGATCCCCGACTTCGAGGGCAACGCGGACGCGCTCGAGATCGTCCTCGATGCGTTTCCCGATGTGCTCAATCACAATACCGAAACGGTCTCACGTCTATATCACCGGGTACGACCATATGCTCGCTATCGCGAATGGACGCTCGACCTTCTCGCCCGGGCGGCAGAGCGACGCGATCGCGAGAATCGGGGAATGCTCACCAAATCCGGTCTCATGCTCGGCCTCGGCGAGACGAGCGGCGAAGTCCTCGAGGCGATGCGTGACCTTCGTCAGGCGGCTTGCGACATCCTCACGCTCGGTCAGTACCTTCAGCCGGCCGAGAAGCGGCTTCCGGTGGAAAAATTCTACACGCCGCAGGAATTCGCGGAGTTCAAACGGCTGGGCATCGAAATGGGCTTCCGATATGTCGAATCGGGCCCATTGGTCCGGTCAAGCTATCACGCGCACGAGCACAAACCGGTCGAGGAGAAATTGTTCGTCATCAGCCCGCGCGCCGCTTCGCAGCCGCGAGTAGCTGAAGGCGCAGCTGATTCGAAATGAGCATGTCTGACGCAAGCGCCAAGGTCCCCGAGAACGAGCCTGGCCGCTATTATGTCGATTCCCAATGCATCGATTGTGACGTCTGCAGGGACGTCGCTCCCGACAACTTTATCCGTAATGCGAAGGATGGTTACTCCTTCGTCGTCAAACAACCCGAAAACCGCATCGAGGAAGAACTCTGTCGCGAGGCCCTCACTTCGTGTCCAGTGGACGCGATCGGTGACGATGGCCAATAAGCTCACTCGAAACCCGAAGGCACCCGCCGATCACTACCCACTGATCCCTGGCCACTGATCACTGTTTTTTCAAATGAGCAATGGGCAATTAAAAGCGATTTGGATCAAGCGCGCGCGGCGCGGCCCGATGGATGCGACGGGTTCGGCGGACCTCGTCGCCGGCCGCGGAATCGCCGGCAATACCGATCAGAGCGGACACCGACAGGTGACAGTCATGGAATCTGACGTCTGGGCTGATCTCATGAATCGCTTCAACAGCGATCTGCCGCCGTCCGCTCGTCGTGCAAACCTCCTCGTCGAAGGAATTGAGCTTGCGCGCAGCCGGAACCGGATCTTGCGCATCGGTAACTGTCGGCTCCGAATTCACGGCGAGACAAAACCCTGCGAGAGACTTAATGAGGCGCTCCCCGGGCTAAAAGAGGCGATGTACAACAATTGGTCTGGTGGCGCCTTCGGTGAGGTACTCGATGACGGTCAAATCTCTGTGGGTGATGTCGTAGTGTGGGAAGACTGACGTGTCAGCGCTAATTGCTCCTTGCCCATCAACAATTCCACGCGACCGGGTGCTCAGGACCTTAGGTATGATGCGCCGTTGACGTCAACAATGCAGCCGGTCAGAAAATCTGTTCCCTCCGATGCAAGAAAAAGAACAGTACGTGCTACTTCATCCGGTCGCGCCACTCGCCCTAGCGGGCTCTGATTTCTAATCGCATCCCCTTGAGTTCCTTCCAGCCGGTGAGCGACCCGCTCAGTCTCGACGAAGCCAGGAGC
>JBDTUW010001083.1:0-1701 GCA_040007555.1 Acidobacteriota bacterium
AAGATGGTTTGTTCTTTCGGCGGAGCGGTAACCTTCGGAAGCTCCTTCAACCCCTTCCTATTCTTCTTCGCGTCTTCCGCGCCTTCGCGGCTTCGCGT
Organism: Acidobacteriota bacterium; assembly: GCA_040007555.1. GTDB lineage: Bacteria > Acidobacteriota > Blastocatellia > RBC074 > RBC074 > JANNRD01. The sequence goes on from JBDTUW010001083.1 coordinate 99, forward strand.
GAGGCTCTTCAGTCTTCATATGGGCTTCGATCCACCAGGAACGGGCACTTCTTCCCCACTGTGAAGTTTCTACATACCGAAATAGCTCGATTCGTGTAAAACCTTCCCGGAGCTTCGCTTCACCCGCGGTCCGCCTCCCGGTCATCTCTGATAATTTGCTGTATTTGCTTCGCTTAGAGGTTTCTTTCCACTGCTCAAATGTTTGGCACCGTAGTTGCTCTATACAGGGTGGGGCAACGAGATACCAGGTGGTTAACACCACTAACGGTGTCGAGTGGTTACCGGGTGAGGATGGTAACCACTATTTTATAAGGCGCTGCGGGCTTCCCACGACTGCAGCGCCTTTTATTTTCCCCAACACTGTTTGAGTCGAGTCAGTCTCCTTTTTCTCTTGCGTCGGTGGGTTACGCATTTTGGGTCCCGGGCTTTATTGACGGGGCCCGATCTTTGCGCGCCGATCTTTACCGCGCCGATCTTTCCGCGGCGGATGGTCGGGTGAGAGGCCGATTGGAAGTTGGGGTGGCCGGGGATGCGCTGCGCCAGTAACCTTTCGCTCCCACTCGGCCATCCGCCGTGACAACTTTCGGCGCACAGCTTGACACCCTTTCACCCATTCCGCTAGCTTTCTCCTTCCTAAACGTGTTTCCTTTGTCTCGATCTAAAAAACGTCAAAATCATCTGTCCTCTTCAACCACCCAATTATGGAAACCGTCAAAGTAGCCCTGGCGGACCGCAGCTATAATATTACCATCGCCGATGATGCCCTCGATCAATCCGGCGCCATCACCCGCGAGTCTCTTAATCCAAAGGCTCGTCGCATCGCCATCATCTCAAACCCACGCGTCCACGCCCTCTACGGCACCCGTATCACAAGAAGCCTGAAAAAAGCAGGCTTCGGCATCGTGACTCATCTCATCGGTGACGGAGAACGCGCAAAGTCTCTGCAGACCGCCGAACGCGCCTGGGCATTCATGATCGCCAACCGTCTCGAGCGCAATGACGCCGTCGTCGCACTCGGCGGCGGCGTTGTCGGAGACCTTGCCGGCTTTGTCGCCGCCGGTTTCCTGCGCGGTATCGATTACGTTCAAATCCCTACGACACTGCTCGCTCAGATCGACAGCTCCGTAGGGGGCAAGACCGCCGTCAATCACCGCCTGGGCAAGAATCTGATCGGCGCATTCCATCAACCGCGCGCCGTAGTCATCGACCCGCAGGTGCTGGAGACCCTGCCACGTCGTGAGCTGCAGGCAGGCCTCTACGAGATGCTGAAATACGGCATCATCCGCGATCGGGAACTTTTTGACGCGATGGAAATCGCGACCCTGCCCCGTTTGATTGCGCGTTGTTGCGAGATCAAGGCCGAGGTAGTAGCCGCCGACGAGCGCGAAGGCGGCCTCCGCCAGATACTGAATTATGGTCACACCGTCGGTCATGCGCTCGAAGCCGTCACAAAGTATCGCCGGCTGAAACACGGTGAAGCGGTAGGCTACGGGATGAAATGCGCAGCGATGATTGCCACCGAGATGGGCATCTCACCAGCGTCGGTGCGCGATGAAATTGACGGAGGAGTCGATCGTCTTGGCCAACTGCCACGGATCGATGA
>JBDTUW010001084.1:0-1697 GCA_040007555.1 Acidobacteriota bacterium
AACACAAACTGGTCGTGATGGCTGTCGACCGGCGTTCGGGTAAGGTCCTCTGGGAGCGCGTTGCCAAGGTAATCAGACCGCACGAAGGCTATCACCGGACCTATGGCAGCTTCGCCTCAAACTCGCCGGTCACCGACGGGAAATACCTCTATGCCTCTTTTGGTTCCAATGGTATTTACTGCTACGACTTCAACGGAAAGCTCATCTGGGAGCGCGACCTCGGTGTGCGTATGCGAATGCGCAACGAATTTGGCGAAGGGGCGGCGCCGGTAGTTCACGGCAACCGTCTGATCATGACCTTCGATCAGGAAGCCGACTCCTTCGTGGTCGTGCTGGACAAGACAAATGGCAAGGAGTTATGGCGGGAAAAGCGAGACGAAATCAGTTCGTGGTCGACTCCTCTGGTGGTGGAACATAAGGGCAAGAAACACGCCATCGTCAGCGCGACTCGCAAGGTGCGAAGCTATGATCTCGAGACGGGCGGCCTGCTTTGGGAATGCGCCGGTCTCGGCGGGAACGTCATCCCCGCGCCAGTCTCTCTCAATGATACGGTCTATGTCATGAGTGGCTTTCGCGATCCAAAACTTATGGCGATCCGCCTCGATCGAACCGGCGACATCTCCGGTACCGATGCCGTCCTTTGGAGCCAGACGCGCGGTCTCTCCTACACTCCATCCCCTGTCCTATTTGATGACAAGCTGTACGCGCTTACCGATAATGGCCTGCTCAGTTGCTTCAACATCAAGACGGGCGAACCGCACTACCTTCAAACCCGCCTGCCACAGACGGACACGTTCAAGGCATCGCCCATCGGCGCCAATGGCAGACTCTATTTAGCGAGCGAGAACGGCGTCATTACGGTTATCAAGATGGGAGAGAAGTTTGAGGTAATTGCGACCAACGTCATGGAGGATCAGATATTTATCGCCTCACCAGTGGTCGCCTTGGGAGATCTGCTCCTGCGCAGTCAGAATCAGCTCTTCTGTATCAGCGGCTCGGGCACGAACTAGCGGTGAGCGCCGCAGCAACTGGCGCCAATTGATCCAGTTGAGCGTCTGTCAAAGCCGATACATAAGGTGGAATGGGGCCTGTTCGCGCAACTTCAGAGAGTTGAGTAGCATGATGAAGGACGCGGGCCGGCCCCCACGCGTCACGCAGATCCTCATGCGGTATGAATGTCTCGCGAATTCTTTCTGCGTCATCAAACCTACCAGCCATGCACTCTGTCAATATCTTCTGACTCAAGCCGGGCGCGAGACAGCCCGAACCCGTAGTAAATCCGGGCAGCTTCCAATCTCTCAAGTGAACGATGGCGGGTCGCTCGCCGATACCGCTGATGACGCGGTCGCGGGGCACGCGGGTTAGCAATCCGTCAAGATACGGGTCATCCAAAGGATCGGGCCTGACAACTGCGTACTTGATCCAGGTACAGACTCCCGAATCCACCAGCCGCGCAACCGCATCCAACCCCGCATCGCGGTCAGCGCCAAAATTGTTCTCTTCCTTAAGGTAGACGACCAGCGGCATTCCCGCGAGGTCGGCGATTTCGCGAAGACCGCGCTCGAGACCCGCGGCATCCCGCGGATCCGCGGAGGGCAACATCATGGCGCACGGGAATGAGTGCTTCCGCAGGAGTAATGCCTGATCTACCGCACGACCATATGACGGACCGAGACTTGGGATCGGCCAGTAGTTCT
>JBDTUW010001085.1:0-1691 GCA_040007555.1 Acidobacteriota bacterium
CTTGCCGTATCGCATGCTCAGAGAATTATCGAGGAGAATCAGATTGAATCTGTCGCGCTGGAGCGCTTCGACCTCGCTGCCCCTGAAGAATGGTCGGGCGAAGCCCAGAACGAGGAGCAGGATTGCGAGCGCGCGCAGCAGGAGAAGCAGGAGGTTGTGCAGCCGTTTGCGCCGGATCGTACGCTGCGGTACCTGCCGGACGAACATCAGGGAAGCAAACTCCACCTGTGGCGCGCGCGTGCGCCTCACCAGATGCACGATGATTGGTACTGCGAGCGCCGCCAGTCCCAGCAGGAAAAGTGGATTGAGCAACGACATTACTTCAGATTTCCATTTACGGCCTGGCCGCTCGATCTGGGTCTCCCGCGGTCGGCGACTCTTGCATCAAACCGCCGAACGTCTCGCCAGAAATGAGAAGAGAGACGTATCGAGGGGCTTATCAGTGGTCAGCATCTCGTAATCAATTCGGTTCTGCGCGGCGCCCTCGCGAAGCCGTTTGAGATGGAGACTGAAAGTCTCCCGATAGCCTTCGGCCAGGACATCGGGCATGACATGAATCATCTCCTCTGTCTCCACGTCTCGGAGCAGAACAGGTTCCGTAAAGTTGAACTCCGCTTCGTTTCGATCCAGCACGTGAAAGACAATCACGTCGTTTCCCTTGAACCTCAGGTGCTGAAGCGCTCCAATAATCTCATCGGGATCATCGTACAGATCAGAGATAACGATGATGATCCCGCGCTTCGTGATTCGTTCCGCCACCTGATGCAGCACGGCCGCCACCTTCGTCTCGTTTATCGGAGTCAGCTGCTCCATGTGGCCGAAGAGCGTCCGCAGATGTCCGGTTCGATTATGTGCCGGGACGTGCGCCCGTACCTCCTGATCAAATGCAATCAGACCGACGGCGTCCATTTGCCGGTTGGCGAGATAAGCGAGCGCCGCCGCCAGGTATTTCGCATACTGCAGCTTCGAAACCGCTCCCGTGGTGTAGGACATCGAAGTGCTTGCGTCGATCAGAATATGACACTGCGAGTTCGTGTCCGCTCGATACTTCTTGATGAAGTACCTGTCAGTGCGACCAAGCAGTTTCCAATCGAGATGGCGAAGGTCGTCTCCAGGCATATACTGCCGGTACTCGGCAAACTCGGTGGAGAAGCCGGTAAAAGGGGATCGATGGAGCCCCGAGATAAAACCCTCCACTACCGTTCGCGCAAGAAGTTCAAGCGAGCTGATACTGGCGAGCACCTCCGGGGGGATGAATCGCTGAGACGCGCCGCCCGATGGCGATGCGGCATTCTCTTTGCCCAGCCCGAGACCGCTTGTTTTATCCTCGCCCTTTGATTTACTGCTCCACCACATTTTTGGGGATATCTCGATCGTCGGAGTTCGGCTTAATTCAAACCAGATTTTGGTTCGGGTACGGTCGCGATTAACTTCTCGATGACCTGATCGGAATCGACCCTTTCCGATTCAGCCTGAAAGTTGAGAAGGATTCGATGCCGCAGGACCGGGTGCGCCATCGCGCGAATGTCATCACAGGAGACGTTGTAACGCCCGTGCAGAATGGCGCGCGCCTTGCCGCCAAGAACGAGAAACTGCGAGGCTCGAAGAGAGCCACCCCAGGTCACCCATCGCTTGATGAAATCAGGTGCGTCGGCGCCTGCTTTCAGGAGCATCTGGCCGCCGATGCCGGT
>JBDTUW010001086.1:0-1683 GCA_040007555.1 Acidobacteriota bacterium
TTGTTCATCTGGCGTTGTTCATCTGGCGTTGTTCATCTGGCGTTGTTCATCTGGCATTATCCTTCAACGTTGTCCATCTGGGCTTCATCGGGCGCGACCACCACCCGCGGCTGCCACTTGGCCTGTGCCGCATCAAACTCAGCAATCGCAAGCGGTTCGCCACTCAGGTTGCAGAGAATCGCGCGTTCCCCATTCTCGATCAGCTTGCCGCAATCGACGGCAGCGCCGTTACGCACCACTCGTTCCTCCCGCTCATCGAGAGTGATCACGGGGAAACCGAGAATGGTCGTTACCGGCTGAAACGCGTCCTCCAATCTACCAGCCAGGACCTCCTCTTCCAGCTGGTCGAGCGTCAATGCGCTCTTGAGAACGCAGCTTCCCGCGCGCGTCCTTCTCAATGATACGAGATGCGCGCCGACGCCCAACCGTTGGCCGATCTCCTCCGCGAGGGTTCTGATGTAGGTTCCCGCTGAGCAAACCACACGAAATGCTACATGATCCGGGGGTAGCGATGCGGTAGATTCATCTATTTCGAGCTTTTTAATGTCAACCTGCACTGGCTTACGCGCGATTACTTCGCCGCGGCGCGCCATCTCGTAAAGCCGCACGCCGGCCACCTTCTTCGCTGCATACATCGGGGGCACCTGATCGATTCGACCGCGAAACTCATTCATTGCCAAATCGATGTCTGCTGCGCTGATATGAAGTGGGTCATGATGGGGTTCGACGGCGGTGCCCGTGAGGTCACCCGTGTCCGTGGCGAAGCCGAGTCGCATGACCGCGTGGTACTGTTTCTCCTCGCCACTCAGGAACTGTGCCAGTCGAGTAAAGCGCCCGATGCAGAGGACCAGAACGCCGGTGGCAAAGGGGTCAAGAGTGCCCGTGTGTCCGATTCGACGCGTGCGCAGGATGCGTCGTGCACGCGATACGACATCGTGCGAGGTCCAGTCAACCGGTTTGTCGATGATCAGAATTCCGTCCATGACTTCATATTACCGCAGTAGCGCCAGTCAGCACCCTTCTTATCCCTGATCCCTGATCCCTGCCCCCTGACCCCTGCCCCCTACTCGCTGTTCACGCGTTCCCGCGAGACGACTCGCAACTGCGCCCTCCAGTTTGTGCTGATGCCAATCCTGTAAGCCTCGACCTGTGGCGAAAGGCAACGGGCTATCTCCGCAAACGTCCGATGAAATCTCAACCTTGGCGTGACGAGATACAGCAACGGAGATTGGTCTGATATCGAAATGCCGCGGAACAATCCTCGTCTCTCGAATTGACCCTGCCTTCGCGCCTCATCAACTCTCAACCAGTAGTCCAGGCCCTGCAGAGGAAGTCCTGCATCCTCGGCTGCCTTGATCTCGATGACCGCCAGCCTTCCGCCGCGCGTCACCGCGAGCACATCCAGCACCGACCGCTGGTCTGCTCGCCAGGTCGGTATCTGAGAGTAGACATATCTCTCGTCGAGGCTCGGGTCAAACCCGCGGATGTCACGCCGGATGATTGACTCAAGCCATGACTCCGCACGCAATCGATAGAGTGGATGGCGAATATCGGGCGAAGCGGCGCGGCGAAGTCGAACAAGATCCGCAACGAGGCACTCCAATGCTGCAAAGCTCCTGCTTGTCAGACGCAGACGACCACTGACGCCAACGGATTTTATCAATTCGTGTCGGACAATTCCAT
>JBDTUW010001087.1:0-1679 GCA_040007555.1 Acidobacteriota bacterium
GACGCCAACACGGAGTCAAGGTAACCGTCTCGGAAAAAGACAAATGTCTTGGAATATCGAGCTGAAGCCGGGAGGGCGAGGCTCCCGCCGAGCCAAAAACGACCGCAGGTCGGCGCGGTAAGCAGCCCGGCTGCTCCGCAGCAGCCGGGCTGCTGGATTCGCCCTTAGGGGTTGCACGACAATAAACTACCGAAAGTGCTATTGCTGAAAACGTAGTGATCTGCGATTTTCCGGGAATGCCGGACGCAAGAGTTATCGAATGGATTCGTGAGAAATATGGCGCCGTTGTCTCGGACCTTGACGAGCGGGGGCGACGCAGATGGGCGGCTGCCGAAGCGCGGTCGCTTGGTCGGGGCGGCGTGACTGCGGTAGCAACAGCCACGGGGATCTCTGATCGAACAATTCGAAATGGTATTCGGGAACTGCATGATCCTGAAGCACTCTCCTCGGAGCGTCAAAGAAAGCCGGGAGGCGGGCGCGTGAAGACTCGCAGCCGGATCTGATTCCGGCACTGGAGGCACTGATTGATCCCGTCACGCGGGGTGACCCCATGTCGCCGCTGCGATGGACCTGCAAGAGCACGCGTGGTCTGGAACGGGAACTGAAATCTCAGGGCTTCACAATCGGCAGCACGAAGGTTGGAGAACTGTTGAAATCGCGGGGTTACAGCCTGCAGTCGAACCGCAAGACGCTGGAAGGAACGCAACATCCTGACCGCAACGAGCAGTTTGAACACATCGCACGCCGGGTCAAGGCCCGGCAGCGATGCGGTGAGCCGGCGATTTCGGTCGACACGAAGAAGAAGGAACCGTTGGGAAAGCTGAAGAATGCCGGGAAAACGTATCGTCGAAAGGGCGAGCCGGTCAAAGTGAAGACGCACGATTTTCCGGACAAGACCCTGGGCAAGGCCGTTCCGTACGGTGTGTATGATCTGCAACACAACGAAGCCGGAGTCTCGATCGGAATCAGTCATGACACGGCGGAGTTTGCGATTGCCGCCATCCGCCGCTGGTGGCGGGAATTGGGCTGCCAGCGGTACCCCGCGCCGCGGCGATTGTTGATCACGGCCGACAGCGGCGGCAGCAACAGTCCGCGAACACGGTTGTGGCTGACTGAACTTCAGCGACTGGCCGATGAGTTGGAGATGATTATTGAAGTCTGCCACTTTCCACCCGGAACCAGCAAATGGAACAAGATTGAGCACCGACTGTTTTGCCACATCACACGCAATTGGAAGGGAGTCCCGCTGGAGACCCTGGAAATCGTAGTCAGCCTGATAGGGTCCACCACTACAGAAGAAGGTTTGGAAGTACATGCATGGCTGGATTCGCAAACGTATGAAAAAGGACGCACGGTCAGCGATACGGAACTCTCAGCGGTGCAGATCAAACGAAATCCATTTCATGGTGAGTGGAACTACGAAGTACATCCGAGACTTAAGCCACCAATTCGGTAGGTTATTGTCGTGCAGATCCTAAATGGGATATCCGCGATCTATCGTGGATAATCTGTTTGTTCGGCAGTGATAGCGAAGGCCTCCTCCTGTCGATGTGTTGTTCACCGTTATTTGTCGTGACCCGTCCATTCACCGTTACTCACACTTGTTGCTACAATTAAAGCGGACCAAACTTCCGTGAAGTGGGGATCTACCTGCGATGAAAAACGTCCTCGTCCTAATC
>JBDTUW010001088.1:0-1674 GCA_040007555.1 Acidobacteriota bacterium
AGAGGGCTTCCAGAAATTGATTTCGTGAAGTTCCGGATGAGCCGAGAGCCGCTCATACCAATCGAAATCAGTGACCGCCACGGTCCCGTTCATCGAAGAGTCTCCGGAAGCGTTCATTCCTGCAAACTCTCCACCCCCGGCTGGTCATTGCGCCGATCTTGCGTTCGCGGACAATGCAGCTCCAGGGTAGGAGAAGACAGCATTGAGTTTCGCATGCGAAGACTCGATTACAGAATGAGAACGGTTGCTGGGTCTTCGCTGCAATGGCGTCAAGTTGATCAACTGGAGTCGTAGAGCGCGGCTACTTCCGGAGATTGCCAGTTTATGCTGAGGTCGATGCGATTCTGACTTAATAATCCAAAGCAACTTACGGCGGCTCCTCGCTACGGCGAGTGGGTAACGAGAGTAAACTCGCCTCCAACTTGATCGACTGGAGGCAGGATTCATGGGTGACCAGTTTGCCGTTTACGCCGTTGCGCTCGGCTTGATGCCGCCGTGGGAAGTCATGGAGACGACGCTGTCATTGGAGGAGAAGCGGTTCGACATTAGAGTCGACTTCGCGCGCGGGAGCAGGTTCGTGTGCCCTGGCTGCGGGAAGCCGACGCCGGCCTACGACACGAGCGAGCGGACGTGGCGGCATTTGAACTTCTTCCAGTACGCGGCCTACGTGACGGCTCGGGTCCCACGGCTCGACTGTGGAGATTGCGGGGTCAAGCAGGTCGAAGTGCCGTGGGCGCGCCCGGGGTCTGGCTTCACGCTGCTGTTCGAGGCGCTCGTGATGGCGCTGGCGCGCGAGATGCCCATCCTCGCTGTCGCCGATATCGTCGGCGAGCACGACACGAGGCTCTGGCGAGTCGTCCATCACTACGTCGATGAAGCGCGGAGCCGAGCGGATTACTCGGGGGTGCGCAAGGTCGGTATCGACGAGACGGCGAGCCGCCGCGGGCACAACTACATTTCGGTCTTCGTGGATCTGGAGACCAAGCGGATGCTGTTCGGGACTTCGGGCAAGGATGCCGTAACCGTCAAGGCGTTTGCCGAGGATCTGGAGGCGCACGGCGGGCAGCGTGAGCACATCGAGCAGGTGGCCTGTGACATGTCGCCGGCCTTCATCAAGGGAGTGGGCGAACAGCTGCCCGGTGCCGAGATCACCTTCGACCGATTCCATATCCAGAAGATCGTCAACGAAGGGGTTGACCAGGTGCGGCGCGAGGAGTCGCGCGAAGTGGCCGGGCTGAGCAAGACCCGATACTTCTGGTTGAAGAACCCCCGGGATCTGACGAGCGGGCAGCAGGCGACGGTCGACGACCTGACGCGGCACAACCTGAAGACGAGCCGGGCCTACCAGATGAAGCTGACCTTTCAGGAACTGTTCCAGCAGCCGGATCGGACTTCGGGCGAGGCGTTCCTCAAGCGGTGGTACTTCTGGGCGACACACTCGCGTCTGGAGCCGATGATCAAGGTGGCAAAGACGATCAAGACGCATTGGGACGGCCTGCTGAACTGGTTCGAGAGTCACCTGACGACTGGCCTGCTCGAGGGCATCAATTCGCTGCTGCAAGCCGCCAAGGCTAGAGCCCGCGGGTATCGCAGCGATCGAAACTTCATCGCCGCGGCCTACCTGATCGCTGGCAAGCTCGACTTCAGGCTACCCACTTGAAACGGCGAGGAGCC
>JBDTUW010001089.1:0-1673 GCA_040007555.1 Acidobacteriota bacterium
AAGTCACGCCGATTGAAGAATGAGCAGAAGGGCCTGGACCTGATCATCCTCGACTACCTGCAGTTGATGAGCGGACGTGGTCGTATTGAATCGCGGCAGCAGGAGGTGGCCCAGATTTCACGCGAGCTGAAGATTCTTGCGAAGGAGCTGGATGTTCCCCTGATCGCACTCTCGCAGCTTTCCCGCGCACCCGAATCGCGGACCGGCAATCGCCCTCAACTTTCGGACCTGCGCGACAGCGGCAGCATCGAGCAGGATGCCGATGTGGTGCTGTTCATTTATCGCGAAGACGTCTACAAACCCGACACTGAGAAACAGAACATTGCTGAGATCATTATCGGCAAACAGCGCAACGGTCCGATCGGCGACATCGAGCTGGTGTTTCTCAAACAGTTCACACGTTTCGAAGACAAGTTCCACGAGTAGCAGTCGCCAGCCATGAGCCAGAATCAACGCCCGACCTGGGCCGAGATATCGATCCCTGCACTGGTCTACAACTTTCAGAGACTGCGCCGCCATCTGAGTTCGGGCGTTCAATTGATGGCTGTGGTCAAGGCGGACGCGTATGGTCACGGCGCGATCGAATGTGCGCGCGCGCTGGAGGGCGCAGGAGCCGATTGGTTCGGAGTCGCGCTGGTCGAAGAAGGACGCTTGCTTCGCGAAGGCGGGATCCGGAAGCCGATTTTCTGTCTTGGGGGCTTCTCTCGCGGACAGGCTCCGGACGTGGTCGCGCACGACCTCACCCCGGCAGTCTTTCGATTGGACCTGGCGGAGGAGCTCGACGCTGCCGGCCGTGAAGCGGATCGCGTCGTCAGGGTTCATATCAAGGTAGACACCGGCATCGGGCGTTTTGGGATACCGGCAGAGGATACCGGGGACTTCGCGCGCCGCCTGCTGCAACTGACTCACTTGAAGATCGACGGCCTGCTGACGCATTTTGCGACGGCGGACGAAATTGACAAGGCATACCTGGACCAGCAAATCCGGCGCTACGACGAGGCGAGGCGGCAGCTCAATGCGGTTGGCATTGATCCCCGGTGGCGTCATCTCGCAAACAGCGCGGCAATCCACGCTCATCCGAGTGCGTGGGGAAACCTGGCGCGCGCTGGGGCGAGTCTTTACGGACTCGAGAGAGATGTTTTCGCGGCCGAGCCGGAGCCGTTGGGATTGAGACCGGTACTCTCACTTCATTCGCGGATCGCGTTTTTGAAGGATGTCCCCGGAGGCACGTCTCTTGGCTACGGTCGGACGTTTGTGACGAGGAGACGGAGCGTGATCGCGACTCTGCCGATTGGATATGCTGACGGTCTGAGACGCGCTCATTCAAACAGTGGGAAAGTAATAGTCAACGGAAGCTTTGCGCCGGTCGTCGGCAGGATAAGCATGGACTTGACGATGATTGACGTGACGCATGCCGGTGAAGTCGCCCTTGGTGATGAGGTTATCCTTATCGGTTCGCAGGGCGAGTTGGAGATCAGGGCGGAGGACCTTGCAGAGGACACGGGCACGATCTCGTACGAGGTTGTCTGCGCCATCTCAAGTCGAGTGCCACGAGTGTTCTTACCAAGTACTCCTCAGAAACACTCCGGTTGGGGAACATGAAGACTCACGCGAAGGCCGCGAAGGTCGCGAAAGACGCGAAGAGGAACGGATAAAGAGAAGGCGCTACCGGC
>JBDTUW010001090.1:0-1665 GCA_040007555.1 Acidobacteriota bacterium
TCGGGCGTAATGGTGAGAGTGGTACCACAGTTTTGCAGTTGAGCATGAGATGAAAGTTAATGATGAATTGAAACTGCCACGGAAGTAATGGGAAGGAAGGAAAGTGGCTTCTGTAGATCGGTACGTCGTGAGAAGCGCTGTCTGAGGTCGTGCGTCTGCGCTTGTTCGTAGATCTGCGTCGTGGTGATGTGCCGGTGGCAAGCAGAGCCTGCACCTTCGTGATGTCGACGCCGCATCGAGTAGAAGAGTTGCAGTGGTCGCTCGAATGCGTTCAATGCTTCTGGACCTGGGTGCTGACGTACTGTCTTACCCGATAACAGTATCACCTGAAAAGAGATAGGAGCGTGACTGTGGGCTCATGGCAGGATCTACGCTATGGAGCGCGAGTGTTGTGGAAGAACCCTGGTTTTACGCTGGTCGCTGTGCTCACCCTTGCGTTGGGGATTGGCGCTAATACAGCGGTGTTTAGTGTCTTGCATAACGCACTGTGGCGATCTTTGCCATATCACCATTCAGAAGAGTTGGTAATGCTGTGGGAGAGATCGTTCAAAGAGCGGCTGCCTCAGCCGGCGCTGAACTCAGCGGCATTATTTCTAGAATGACGTAAGCACACCGAGGTGTTCGCGGATGTTGCGGCATTTGAAGATAAGACAAGCTCCTTTCGAGCTATGTTTTATCTTACTGGGGGAAATGAGCCAGAGAGAATCGTGGGCTCCTATGTCTCGGGGAATCTCTTTTCTCTATTGGGCATCAATGTCAGTGTGGGCCGAGGATTTACAATTGAAGATGAGCAGCCAGGGCGTGAGCGGGTCATTATTCTCAGCGATGCGTTGTGGCGCCGACGGTTCGGAGGTTCGAAGGACGTCATCGGTCGAACAGTGCAATTAAACGACTCAGCTTTTACCATCATAGGGGTAGCGCCACCCGAGTTTAAGTTCACATATCCACAGGCCACTGAACTGTGGACACCACTTACTTTTGGACCGCAAGAGACGGCGACATGGGGAGGTGCGGACTGCAAAGTCGTTGCGCGTCTAAAGCCAGGCGTGACGCTTGGTCATGCCCGGGAAGTGATGGCAAAGCTAACACGAGAACTGGAACAGCCTCACCACAGATCATATCAAGATCTCTACGTTCAAATTGACCCACTTCACGAATATCATTTCGGCGACATGCAAAATCCGTTGCGGATGTTATTGGGTGCAGTCGTTGCAGTACTGCTAATCGCTTGCGTCAATGTCGCCAACTTGTCGTTGGCCCGGTCAATGGTTCGAAGCAGAGAAATGGCTGTGCGTGCCGCAATGGGGGCAAGCCGGTGGCGATTGATCAGACAGATGTTGACCGAAAGCGCGATGATCGCGATGCTGGGCGGGATGGCCGGGGTGGGGCTGGGTGTTTGGGGACATAGTCTGCTCCTCGGGCTCATGCCAAGTACCATCCCGCGCAGCGGCGATGTCAAGATAAACGCTACAGTCTTCGGACTTACTGCATTGGTCACGATGTCGGCCGGCATTATAGCTGGGGTGGTCCCGGCACTTCAGGCGTCAAAGCCTGATATGAATAATGCGCTCAAAGTGGGAGCGCGCGGTGTGACTGCGCACACCCACACGGGACGATGGCGCGATTATCTCGTCGTCATCGAGATGGGGTTGTCGTTTGCGTTAA
>JBDTUW010001091.1:0-1664 GCA_040007555.1 Acidobacteriota bacterium
TTCAACCTTCAGGTGTGCTCCAACACCACGCATTTGAAGACAACCTGAAGGTTGAACTCTGGAACGCCCTCGGGCTCTCGCCGTCCAACTGGCAACTGACAACTTCCTCTACTAAGGCAGAAACGCGATGATCCGAACCGGACCGCCGGTACCACCCTTGATCTTCATTGGCAGCGCGAGCAGTGTCGCTCCTTTTGCCGGCAGTTGCTCGAGATTCGCGACATTCTCGAGTCCGTAGATGTTTGCTCCATTGAGAATCTGGTGAGCGATGAAGTCCATGGAGGAGCCGGGATCCATGCTCGCTGTGTCGATGCCCAGCCCATCGATCTCGCGCTTTTTTGCCAGGAACTCGGCAGCCTCTCGCGAAAGACCCGGGAAGTGAAGATTAGCGGTGTCACCGGGAACATCGGACCCGAGATATCGCTTGCGATCCGGCCAGAACTTCGACCAACCAGTTTTCACGAGGACGATCGCGCCGGCGGGGATCTCTCCGTGAGCCTGCTCCCACGCGGTAATATCAGCGGCCGTCAGCTGATAGTCCGGCGCTGACGCGCACGCTGCGGTGATATCGATGACCACAGCCGGACCCATCAGCCTGCTGAGCGGGATTTGATCGATCGTCGATTTGCCTTCACCAAAATGAATGGGACTGTCGAGATGCGTTCCTCCATGCTCGCTCGCAGAATAGCGCCCCGCACTGTACCAATATCCTCCCGCAGACTGTCCCCAAGCCTCCTTCTCCCAGTGAAATGGTTGCGCGGTCGGCCAATAGATTGTTTGCTCGTCAAAGGAATGTGTCATGTCGATGACCTTTGATTCATCGGTCTGCCTTGCGCCGCAACCTGAAAACAGCATGAGCAGAAATACGAGAGCGAGAATCAGCACGGACTTCATTCAAAGCCTCCTTCGGATAACTATGTTCGCAGGGACGGGTTCGCACCTTGAATACCAGCAATACAAAGCCGCGCTGTATCGATTGGTCGCGACCGCGACGCGCTACAGGGTCGCAAGCGCCCGCAGCGCGTGGGACGCATATTACCGCGGACTCGGGCGATAGATGAAATACGGAGCTACTGCTTCAACCCTTGAGTAGTTCTGTCGTAGTGCAGCCACCACTTCAGGGGTGAATCGCTCGAGATCGTCGGCGGTCAACTCCGCGCTCTCAATCGGAAATTCCGTCACGACCCACGCGAAAGCACGAGCTTCGATCTCCCCTTCCAGCTTCTTCATATCCCAGAGACCCGCTCGCGCCAGCGCCGTAAAATGAAAGAGTTGTATTGGAATCTCGCCATTCGTAAATAGCGAGAAGCTGCTTTGCTGCGCCAGCACACGCCCCGGAACGCTCCGAAGAATTGGATAGATTCGCTCCGCCGCAGTGTCACTCTTCATCCCAAACCGTCCCTCCTCAACAAAGATAAAGAGCGGGCAATAGACCAACAGCACAACCAGCTGGACCGAGATCGCCCGTCGCGCCCTGGTTAACCATTCGCCATCCCAGGCGCGCACCAACACCACCAGTGTCAGCACGCAGTACTCCACCACATATTGGGAGTGGGCGCCCAACCGACCGCACGAGAAGAGCGTCACCAATGCGACAACAACGTAATAAAAATCGAGCGCTTCCGATCCCCCTTCACGAATCCGCCGCCAGCAAGCGCTCGTGG
>JBDTUW010001092.1:0-1660 GCA_040007555.1 Acidobacteriota bacterium
ATCGTTTTGTCGGAGCGCACTGCGCGCACCAGATCAGTCTCAAAGGGATTAGCCGGAAGAGGCAGCAAACGAGGTTTCTCCTCCTCGAAGGCGTCTGCGACGCTGCGAGAACTGTCGCCAGGCCAGGGTCGCTGATAAGCGATTTCATCTCGCCAGATTTTGGCTTGACGATTCAAGTCATCGAGCGTGGTGAAGTGACGAGCCGCGAAGAAGGAGTGACGAATGTATTGAATAGCTCGTTCGACGCGCCCCTTCTCATTGCCTCGGGCAGGCCGGCAAGGGCGCGCGGCGAAGTGGTAGTGGCCGCAAAGCTCGAGCAAGCGCGGGTGAAACTGGATCAGGTCGCCGCGGCGATCGAGGACGACCGAGCGCATATTATCGTAGAGCACGGTGCGGACGACGCCGCCCCAATCAGAGAAAGCATGGACATGTCCCTGGATGAGACTCTCGAGAGTTTGGTCAAGGAAGAACTCGACCCAAAGTGCGCGGCTGAAAGAGAGCGTCATGACGAAGCATGAGAGACGGCGGCGGGCCCTGCCGATGGTGACCTGTCCGAAGGAGGCCCAATCGGCTTGACCCTGTTCACCTGGTAGCGTCAGCAGTCTCAGGAAAGCTTCGCGGCGGATGGGACGCAAGGTCGCCACCACTCGCCGCAACTGTGTGACGCTACCGGTGTAGCCGCGCTGGCGGACCATCTCGTATATCCGAGTCGCGCGCAGCCGGGGGTAAGTCTCGAGTGTCTGCTTGATGAAATCGAGATAGGGATCAAGCAGTGTTACTCGCCCTGAGCGTTTTCGGGTGAAACGCTCGGTGTTGAGTGCGGCTCGAACGGCGTCTGGGTGGAGTCCAAGCTCAGTGGCGATGGTTCCGATCTTCCAGTGCTCAGCGTGGAACAAGCGGCGAATGGTTGCGATCTGCTCGGGCGATATCATGGCTCAGTCCGGTGCGAATAAATTGACCCACAGCCCAAAGCGTCCACAGATCCGACACGTTGAAAGCTTGAATTCAGCAGCTTTGAGCCTCAGTGCCCAAGGTGGCCGGGAGATACTGCCAGAAACGGTAGCAGCGGTTGAACCATGATCCGTCACAGAAATGATGGGACGTACCAGACTCAGTAAGTTCTGTCGGAGCCGGTAGAGTCGTTGGCGGTCGCGATGGTCGAGCCGCCCTTCGGCGCTTTGCTGATGGCGTCGATTGGCGTCGCGCTGCTGTTGGCGACGACTCTTCTGTCTGCACCGCTGACTGCAATAAGCGTGACCGCGATCGCAGCTCGAGCAAATGAAGAAGAGGGTGCGGCACTGCTGGGCCCGGCAAAACCGCTGACGTAGCGTGAGCTTGGAAGCATCGACCATCGATTCCGGCGGCGGAGATCGACAGCCGATTCAGAGTATGGCAGGATAGGCAAGCTTAAGGTTTGCTGCTCCGTCCAAGGGGGCTGCCAAACGACGAACCCCGGTTGCTCGATACAACCGGGGTTCACTATTTCCGCCGAAGGACAAATACTAACAGACCTCAAAGAGACCCTGAAGCGCCTTCGGCGATGATGATGGTTCGTCGGCTACTGTTCAGATTTCTACGTCTTTAAGTGCGCGCTGACAAAACCAGCGCCTGCAACTCTCAATTCATTGTGCACTGGATCTGAGGGTGACGTTGGTTTTCC
>JBDTUW010001093.1:0-1660 GCA_040007555.1 Acidobacteriota bacterium
ATTGTTTTCTCAAAGAATGTCGGGTCGAGTGTCGCTCGGGGTGAACGCGTCGGATTGATCAAATTCGGGTCTCGGGTCGATGTCCTGCTCCCCTCCAATATCGCAGTCGCAGTCAGGAAGGGCGATCGGGTCAGGGGCGGGGTCACTATCATAGGAAAAGTGAAGTAATGAGTCATGAACACACGGAGCAACCCAAGCCGCGGAAGGGCATCAGGCGGGGCATCTATCTGGTACCGAGCGCCTTTACGATCGGAAACATTCTTTGTGGCTTTTACGCAGTAATAAACTCACTAAAGGCGTACCAGTCTCTGGACTCTGCCCACGCGACCATCCTTCTCGATAATGCTGCGCGCGCGATTGGGTTTGCGGTCCTGCTCGATGGCCTCGACGGCCGCATCGCGAGGATGACCAGAGCGACAAGCGACTTTGGAGTCGAGCTCGACAGCATTGCCGACGTCCTGACGTTCGGCATCGCGCCGGCGGTGCTTGCCTATACCTGGGGATACGGATCGACGCCGGGGCTCGATCGGCTTGGGTGGGGTGTTTCCTTCTTCTTCCTCATTTGCGGCGCTCTGCGTCTGGCACGATTCAATGTTGTCGCGCGCGCTCCCCGCTTCGCTGTCACGGGGGCCTCGCCAAAGCTCGACAAACGCTCTTTCGTGGGGCTGCCGATCCCTGCCGCCGCGGGTTTGCTGGCTGCGGTCATTCACTTTTCACCGCGCCCGCTGATCGCCTATCCCGCGGAAAAGTTTCTCCTCTACAGCTATCTGCTGCTGATCGCGATGGCGTTGCTGGCGATTCTTATGGTGAGCACGGTTCGCTACACCAGCTTCAAGAACGTCGGAACGAGCAGCAACAAGCCATTCGTGACGCTCCCGCTACTCTCATTGCTTGTGGCCGGAATCTGGTTCTATTCGGAAGAGGTTCTGCTGGTGGTAGCCGCCGGTTACGTTCTGCACGGTCTGGCGCTCAAAGTCTGGAATTTCCTTGGACGTTGGCGGCACGCGGCAGCCGACGAGACCGTCGTCGATCGAAAGGCGCATTAAACACTTCGGCGGGCTTTGCCGCGGTCCAGTCATCTCACGTATACTCAGCTTCCTTCCCGAGAGACGGTTGACTGCAGGAGGCGCCAGTGTCGGCCAACTTCGAAACGATCATCATCCTCGACTTCGGCTCCCAATACACACAACTGATTGCGCGACGCGTTCGAGAGCTTGGGGTGTATTGCGAAATACACCCGTTTCATCTTTCGCCAGATGAAATCCGCAAACGCGAGGCGAAAGGCATCATTCTCTCGGGCGGCCCGAGCTCCGTCTACGAATCTGGAGCCCCGCATTGCTCGCCGGAGATACTGACGTTGGGTATCCCGGTCCTGGGCGTCTGCTACGGTCTGCAGTTGCTGAGCTATTTTGAGGGAGGCCGGGTGGAGCCTTCCGCTCGGCGCGAATACGGGCTTGCGATTGCGCGGCGTCTGAAGGAGAGCGATTTGCTTGCGGGGATCCCGGAGGAGTTCCCTGTCTGGATGAGTCACGGGGATCACGTGGTGGACTCCCCACCTGGGTATCTCATTACTGCCATGACCGAGAATGCGCTTGGAGCCGTGGAAGACTCCGAGCGGAGAATTTATGGAATCCAGTTTCATCCGGAGGTAGCGCATACG
>JBDTUW010001094.1:0-1657 GCA_040007555.1 Acidobacteriota bacterium
AGATCATGACTCCCGAGATCATCAAGGAAGGCATCGACGTGCAGGATGATCTGATCGATAAGGCGTACAGGAAGCTCAAGGGCAGGAACGTTTACTCGTCGGCATTTCCAGGGCGCAGAGTCACCGACGTCATACCAAAGGACATGCTGACTGTACTGCTGCTCAACGAGCATATCGATCCCGGCGAATTTCAGTCGGCAGCATCAGCGCCGCATCTGGTGAAGAAGGTACTGACGATCATCGGCGCCAACAGAAAGCAAGCCTACGCTTATACGATCAGCCCGGCAGGTGCCTTCGGCCTCGTCCAGATGATCCCTTCCACCTATCGCCTTTTGTTAAACCAATACCCGACAGCGGGTCTCAATCCCAGTTTCGCTTCAGGAATGACCGACGCGGTCAACGCCGTCATGGCTCAGGTGCTGCTATGCGACGCTGACTGGAAGACGATCCGCACACTTGAAGACGTCCCCACGGAGAAGATCGGGCCATACCTCGCGGCCGCATATAACGGCGGCGTTGGTCGCGTCCTGAGTATTCTCAGACACGACAAGAACGACTGGATGGAGGCGCCCGATAGTGCGGGGCGCCCGACGATTACGGTCAGCCAACGGGTTCCGATAAGAACTCGCGTGAGAAGAGGAAAATATCGGACGGTCTACGTTGTCAAGACATACACCCGCAGTGTTTTCAAGCCGGAGACCAGCAAGTACGTCAAGCAATATCACTGGATCAAGGATTACTTCGAGACGCAGCGAGCGGCACTCGAGCGTGAGCGCAAGCTTCCTAATCCGTTCTCTAACGCAGAGGCGCGGAGAAGCAAGAGCCGCAGAGATAGATACGCCCTCCGCGCCCCGGTGCCTGTGCGTTAACTTGTTCTCTCGCTCTTCTGACCCGTCACGGATGGTCTTCCCTGAGGCAGTGCAAACAGGACCGTTGCCGAGCCGCGCGCCGCACACCAGAATCCGCCCGCACTGCCTGAATTCACACCAACGTACTGTCTCCCATTGATCGCATAGGTAATGATCCCACCATTGAGTGGCCCTCCAACATTGAACCGATAGAGCACCGCGCC
Source organism: Acidobacteriota bacterium (assembly GCA_040007555.1). GTDB lineage: Bacteria > Acidobacteriota > Blastocatellia > RBC074 > RBC074 > JANNRD01. The sequence goes on from JBDTUW010001094.1 coordinate 1,073, forward strand.
GCTTCGTGCGTCGAGCGCGAGGAAATCGCCGGTCAGCTCACCCGTAAAGATCAGCTCCGCCGAAGTCGTTGTTACTGCGGCAAGCATCGGCCGCTGCGATTCATACTTCCAGCGCACCTGCCCCGTCGCCGCATCAATCGCCGTCAGCCAACCATGCGATTTCTCCAGCGGATCGGGAATCGTGGTGCCTCCCATAAAACCCATACCCGCTCGAAACTCCACTGCCTTCTTGAACGTTGAGCACCAATCCACGGCATTGACGAACAACATATTCAAGCCCGGGTTATATGCGGGCCCGTTCCATTGCACTCCGCCCAGCACACCTGGGCATGCGCGAACGCCTTCGGTAGTCTTCAATGGGGCCTCAGTGTTGAGGCGCGTCGTGACTGGCACCTCGTAAAGATGCTCTCGCGTCTCGCGATCAAAGACATGCAGCATTCCATCCTTGCCTGCTGTCGTCACCAGCCTGCGCATCTTGCCGTTGATTCTGGTTTCAAAGAGTGGGCTTACCTGGGTTAGATCCCAGTCGTGAAAATCGGCCGGTACGCTTTGATGAAACCACAGCAGCTTGCCCGTCCGTGCGTC
>JBDTUW010001095.1:0-1651 GCA_040007555.1 Acidobacteriota bacterium
GCCGTTGTGACACCAAGTGAAGTGTACCGACTCGCCCCGCTACTTCCGATCTGAAGGCCCTTGAAAACTGGCAGTCTGAGGCGAAGCCTCGCTAGTTGTCGCGCTTCTTCTTAATCCTCGCAATCGTGCAGAGGAGTGAGTTTTCCATCTCGCACCCTCCGCACGTGCGTGAATCCGGCAGCCATGTCCCTGCCGGTGGCGACACGGCGACCTTAATAGTGCCCAGGTTTCTTAGAAGTGAAAGATGACGTTGGCTCGACTGACTTCGATAAAGACAAAAGACGCAAAACCATCGGTGATGCTTCTGAGGTTCGCCATCAACATGGCTTCGAGCTCTGCATTGCTGATATTCCCGGTTGAAACCAGCAGCAGCTTCCACGGGGTCTGGCTAAGCAAAAGGGTGTCGACAAAATCGGAATCCTTGGTCACCAGAACGTATTCCTCTGAAATCGACAGCTCATTGAGGGCCGAGTCTGGAGTTGGTTTCCAAGAGGGAGTTCGACGGTGTGGATAGCGTCATGTCCCGCCATCCTGAGCAGACCAGCCAACCGCCGCGATAGTTGAGCATCAACAAGGAACTTCATGCCAACGCCGACTCAATCCGCTTGATTTGGCTAAGTCGCGCGGCGAAGGTCAATGCGGCCAGGATGTCGGCTCGCTCAAGGTCCGCGTAGTCAGCGAGAATCTCATCAGCGGTCATTCCCGAACCTAGCAGTTCAAGGATCGTCTCGACCGGGTAGCGCAGTCCGCGGATTGTAGGCTTTCCGTGGCATATCGTCGGATCAATCGTGATGCGTTCCGCGAGACTCATGGTAGGTACCTCCAGCTCGAATATATCATGTCGAGAGGATCGCGCAGCAAACTGCAACAGGTCAGAAGGCGCTGGCTGTGCGAGAACTGGGAGGAAATAGCGCGTACGGGACTCGAACCCGTGCTCTCCGCCTTGAGGGCATACTTGGCCAGCTTTTCCGTGTTTGTCTGTGTGCAACTAGTTTTGTATCGGTTTAGCCACGTTTGTCTGCCCCATCGTCACCATAGTGTCACCACTTTTTTGACCGACCTTTCAGTCCTCAGGTTCGTTCGACCAACGCGTTTTCAGGAGGTCATAGGAAGGGCGTGAACCATCGGGTCGCGCGCGCAGGAGAACATCGTTGTACTGCCAATATTCGGTCGCCGCGAGCTTCTTAGTTAGGGCTTGAGATTGTGGGCGATAACGGCGTACAGCTCACGGGCATTCACGATATCGGTCGTCTCCCAACGCTTCGGGAAGTGCTTCTTGTTGCCGGTGAAAAGATAGTCTGCACCGGCTTCCTCAGCGCATTCGAGGAACATATTATCCCTTGGATCGGGCGACGCCGTCACCGTACACCTCGGGTGGACCAGTTTGGACGGCTGGCGAATCCGCGTCCGGAAGGCGTCAACCATGGCCAACGGAAACCGGAACTTAGGGCGCGCAAGCACTCCTTCGTATTCTGAGAGGATCGGCGGCAAGACATAGAGCTTAATTTTCGCTGCCAAGGCCAGAGCGAGTATGGCCGCCTCGAACCCGGGCTCATTGATCACGGCTGAGACGATGACATTGGTATCGAGGACGACGCGGAGACGGGACATTTACTCGATTATCTCTCACGGCGGTATGAGGCGATCTCGG
>JBDTUW010001096.1:0-1649 GCA_040007555.1 Acidobacteriota bacterium
CAGTGGATGGAAGGCAATGCGGATGCGGACGGTCTCGTAGTCCTTCGTCAGAACCTCACGCCCCAGCAACCCGGCCATGAGTGCCGTGACCCGCTGCTGGCCATCAATGAGGATGCGCTTGCCCGCCGACGGAGTGCCGTCCTTGAGCTTTACCGTTGGGTTACGCCAGGAGATCAGATAGCCGACCGGGTACCCCTGATAGAGCGAGTCCAGCAGGTTGCGCACCTTCGTCGGCTCCCACACGAACGGGCGCTGGATCTCTGGGATGGCGATTTCACCAGACTTGACCCAGGTGAGCAGGGTTTCGATTGGGTGTGGCGTGACAGAATAGCGCTGCGTTGACATGTATTAGACCTTGCTTCCCTTCAGTAACGCATTGGGCAACACCTCGGCCTCCTTCTTGATAGCCAGGCTGTCAGAGCTGATCTCCTCCAACCTCCGCAACGGCTGCGGCTTGTCGAAGTGAGGTGTAAAGCTCGACTCGTAGCCGATCTTTGTGGCATTTTCGTTCTCAGATAGCAAGGAAAAGGTTGGTCGAGACGTGAAAGAATGCGGCCAGCGCTTTCGCCTGTTGCTTACTGATCGGGCGCAAGCCGTTGATGGCTTCGGACGCGCGACCGCTCGAACCGAACAGGTGCGTAGTGTCTTTCTGTTTCAGACCGCGCGCCTCCATCAGGCGCTGCAATATCCTGTGCGGCTCAGCTCTTGAGGGACTCCAGAAACGGCTACTTCCGTCCGTCCCAGATGTCAGGACGATCGATCATTCCATAAAATCGAAAAGCGAGCCGGACTTCGTGTCCATGCTCGCTCGGGGCTCGCTCGGGGCTCGCTCTTGTTCACTACTCAGAATGTCCTGAGCTTTCGTCGTCTCAGTTTTTCTCTGAGCGGTAACCGTGCTCATATCCTCGAATGTAAGCTCTGCGGTATGCGAAGCTGTTGGACTTGAGGTGGTGCTTGTTGCCGGTTGGGTCCATTTCCAGACCTTTCTTCGCGTCCCTCCTACCCTGGTTGCGGCCGTCGCCAAACCCTTCCTCACTTAAAGTGTGAACCGGATTAAATGAGCGGTACGTCACAGAGGGAGTCCAGACCGGATCAAAGCGACGATGCCAGAAGTGTTGACGACCGGTCTGGACGACAACTACTGGTCGCTTCTTGAAAACGACTTTCTGCTTTGCGCTTGCCGTCGCGTCGAACACTCCCGACATAAGGAAAAGCCCAATCAAAGAACTCATCGTTATCTTGTGTATTTTGTTTGTTCTCTTGGTATCCATTTTCTCTCTCCTTAGTTTCTCTCTCTCGCTTTTCTCTTTTTCCTTTACGCCCTCTTTGATGCGGGTCTACCGGAGCCGCGTGGCCTAAGAGAATTATTAAATTCGAGAACGCGTGAAAGTAGGGCTCGCGGCACCGAGGCGATGCGCAGCCCATGAAAAAAGGCTGCCTCAAGTTGAGACAGCCTTTCCATTCGAACGGAATCCGGCGACTACAGACTCTTCCATGTAGTGACAGCTAAGTACTTGGGTCTATTGAGTGGTTAGCCCAATTTCCTTGCAGGGCTCACCGAAGTGCCACGGCCTGCGTCCATCTCAGCTTTCCTGCCGTTCTCCAAACCAGTAACACAGCCCATCCGGAGCAACGACATAGAACACTCT
>JBDTUW010001097.1:0-1648 GCA_040007555.1 Acidobacteriota bacterium
CCAACGGACGAGGCCGGCGCCTGACTCCGCTCGACTGTGGATGCGCCGCTTGAGACCGGAATGATCAGCGCGGGAACAGCTTCAAGAATGCGTTGGCTCGGCCTCACAAACGATGCGTCTGTATTCCTTAGAATATGGATCATCGGGCCAACGTCGCTTGCACGGGAATGTGTCTCAGACGTTGGGGCGGATCGGGCAATGGCCACCTCGCGTGGCCGGTCTCCCTTTGGCTGTGGTGACGCTATTCGACCGGTGAGATCATCAATGAAGAACTTAAGCGACCTCATTTGGGAGTCTGGGGGATCTTCAGTCCTGGCGACCCGGTCGCGCCAGGCGGTCAGATCCGCCGGCCAGTCAATAGTAACCAGCGTGCCTGTCGAGGGCTCGAACCGTTTAAGCTCGAGATGCGGTCGCTTTGACGTATCGACCCAATAGAGATCGCTGACTAATCCGGGGTTCGCGGATTTAGAGCTCCATTCAGCGAGCATGGTGCTGTATTTGGCGCTGATCTGTTTCAGCTCGATATCCGCCGGGGCCTGGAAGTGTAGATATGCGCGAGCGATCTCGCGGTCGAAATCCTGTCTAAAGTGAAGGATCGCCTGATTGAGGTTGCCCTTCATCCGCTCGCGTTCGGCCTCGCTTACCCGTCCCAGTGAGCGGTATTGAAGCACCGCAAGGACAGGCAACAGCGCGAGCATCGCCGTCACCAGCAGTATTGCAAAAGGGATTTTACGCTTCCAAAGGCCCATCGCCCCGCATAATAGCACGAAGCAGAACGCCTTAAGTCTCGTCGCTGCAAATTTTACATCCTTAACAATCTCTTTGCGACCTCTTAACCAATTCCCTTGCCCGCTGGGTCACTATGATCGCGGCTGTGGCGGCAGTTGGCGCAATCAACAATCGCACACCGAAGGGTAAGTCTAATTTGAGGATAGGAAAAAGCGATGAAACGAACTCTCATTCTGTCGATTACGCTCTCACTGATTTGGCAGCTCTCAATCTATGCGCTTGCCAGCGAGGGAAGAAATGATACACGCGCGTCTGAGCTGATCGCGAAGGCCCGCGAGGCCCTCGGCGGAGATGCAAAACTCAGGTCGATAAAGAGCCTTTCCATTCTGGCGAAGTACCGTCGCACGATGGGAGATCGGGAGGTGGCCGGAGATACCGAGTTCGAATTACTAATTCCGGAACGCATCCGGCGCTCTGAAACCATGAGCTTGTTTGGCGGCGTCGAGATGACACGCATCGAAGTGCTGAATGGCACGGAGGTATGGTCTGACACTCAGTCCAATGGCGCGCACGGTGGTGGTGGAGCTGTCGTCATCCGCCGCGCACCCGATGCCGGACCTGAAGCAAAGGCCGGATCCGAAAATGCCATCAGGGCAGACCTTGCTCGAATGTCTCTGGCGTTTCTGCTGTCGGGTCCTTCCGCGATCCCGCTTGAGTTCAACTATGTCGGTGAAGCGGAAGCGCCTGAGGGCAAGGCAGAGGTTGTTGACGTTGTCGGTCCGAATTTCTCGACAAGACTCTTCCTTGACCAAAAGACCTCACGGCCGCTAATGATGACGTACAAGGGACGCCAACCGCGCATTTCCATGAGAACGGTTACCGGCCCGGCGCCAAACCGTGAGGAAATGGACAAGCGGGC
>JBDTUW010001098.1:0-1645 GCA_040007555.1 Acidobacteriota bacterium
GCGACGATTTGGATTCTGGGGGCCATGCACGAATTACTTCATCATCGGCGTGCCAATGCTCGCGACTGAACTTCTGCAGCATCTCATCAAGCCCCGGCGTCGCGCGATTGACGTTGATGACATCGGCGCTGACATAGCCGCCCGCAGCCTTGAGTCTTTCGATCTCCCCGGCATAGGCGGCGAGTATCTCTTCTGACGATGCGTCGGGACCGATGGGATGGGCCGGCTCCCATCTCTCATAATCGATACCGTACGGCGCGAGGAAACGCGCGATTTCCCCAGCCTCCGAGATGGTGCGATTCTCGCTGCGGATTCTGACGTGTGCCATTTACTCCTCCTTCAGCCAGGCTGCCCAGGCTGCGTTTGACTAATCCTAAACCTGCATGGATCGCCCGGTCACTTCCAGAAGAAACTCGAAGATCTCGACGTGACGTCTTGCCTCGATCAGATCCTTGCCCCAGGTGTAGAGACCGTGGCCGCTGATCAGGAACCCATGAATTTCGGGAGAGTCGACGAGCAGCTTGTCGACAGTCGCTGACAGCGCCTGCATATCCTGCGAATTCTCAACGATCGGCAGGTATTCCGTGTGCAGATGGGTTCGCACTCCGGAAAGACCCTTGAGCATCTCATAGCCGGAGATCTCAACTCCGCCCGCCGCACCTTTCGATCTTGAGATCAAGGTGGCCCAAACGGAGTGGGTATGGAGAACTGCTCCCGCGTCCCGTCGGGCGACGATAGCAAGATGGAGCAGTGTCTCGTCCGATGGACGTCCCGTCCCGGCGATGACGTTGGCGCTTTCGTCGATCTCGAGTATTTCGTCGACAACTAATGCTCCCTTATCCGCTCCCGAAGATGTAATCGCGACGCGACGAGGAGCCCGGTCGACCACAACGCTGAAATTGCCGCTGGTGCCAAGAACCCATCCGCGCGCGTGGAAGTCGCGGCCAATTTCGATCAGTCTTGCCGGGAGATTCTCCATGAGAACAGCATTCTATCGCATCGGATCGGAAGCGCGAAGAAGCCGCCGCCCGAGCGTTGGACAACTCTCGAGGCGTTGCCTTACGGCAAAGCCATAGTCTATTTTCTATATACAAGGAGAAATATGGATGGCGAATGACTTGAGCGTAGACGACTTTACCCGTGGGATGCAGAAGTTGATCAGTGGGCATTCGAACCTTGATACACGGATCAAAATCATTCTCGACGAAGAGAGTGTGATCTTTATTGATGGCAAATCGGAGCCACACGCAGTTTCGAACAAGGATGGCGAGGCGGATGTGACGCTATGGATGTCGCTGCGGACATTAAACAAGCTATACCGGCGCGAGCTGAACCCGGCCGTTGCCGCGATGACGGGCAAGATTCGAATGGAGGGTAATCTTCTGGAAGCAATGAAGCTTGAGAGCCTGTTGAAAGCAGTGGAAACGTGAGAAGCAGGGATCAGGGGGCAGGGATCAGGGGTCAGGGGTTAGGGGTCAGGAATGAGGAGACTGCGTTCGTAGTACCGCCTTAGGCGGAATGTTGCGGCACCCGAGATTCCGCCTCAAGGCGGGACTACGAACGCAGTCTCCTCATTCCTGACCCCTATCTCGTTAAGGGTTGAGCTTGTTCTGCTCGTCAAGCCAGACCTTGAGTGGTGCGAAGT
>JBDTUW010001099.1:0-1644 GCA_040007555.1 Acidobacteriota bacterium
AGTGACCCCTGACCCCTGACCGCTGATCCCTGACCACCGACCACCGACCACTCACCCTCTATCTGAAGCCAGCGAGCGGACTTGACGCTTCGGGAGCGGGGAGCTGATCGAGGCGCGCTGGATCCAGTGCCGAGAGTTTCGCCATCGCGACCGCGCCGATACCCACGCTGCGAGCGTCCTTCGCTATTTCAAAGTATGCATCCGCAGCTTCCTTGGTCTTTCCCTGCGCATCGTAAACCCGAGCGATAGTGAAGCGGATCACCAGGGGAGCAAGATCACCCGGCTTCTTTAACAAGTCCTGGAGCGTCGTCAATGACTCATCAAGTCGGCCGCTCCCTTCGTAGCGTTGCGCCAACGCGAACTTCGCCTGTGCGCCTACGCTGGAATCCCTCGTCGCGAGATCCTTGAGCGTCACTTCGGCGGCCGGAGGATCAAACTTGAGCTGGCTGGAAGCGGCGTAAAACCTCGCGAGGTCGCCATAGTAGGACGGATAGTCGTGGGCTACCTTATCGAAAGCCTCGAATATCTTTCGGTCTTTCTCTTCCTCAGTCGTGAAGGCGTATCCCGTCGCATTGGGCGGCAAGGGGTTGGCAACCACGGCCTCTGTCACCTTGAAGGCTTCACTCAGTGCATCAGCAGCAGCGCGTTCCCGTCTGGAGGTAATCTGCCAGAAAATCAGGATCGCCGCAGCGATGACGGCGACGACGGTCAGCCCGGTCAGAATCGGCCGCGTCCGGGTCTTAATCCAGGAACTGGTCGTTATATACTGCTCCATGAGCGGATCGCGTCTTAATTCCTTCGCTCCTACTCGCCCTTTTGCCAATGTAATGCTCCCTCAGCTATGTGAATTTGTGCCCTAGACAAAACTTGACGTTAACGCCCTCCTTCCCACATTGTCAAGGAGGAGTCGGTAGCAGTCAGCTTGTAGGTGGCTCTAACGCAGGCGCAGGAGTCGCAGAGACGCGGTGAAAAGTGCCCTGGAATTTGAGGGAGCACCGGGGCGGCTGGGTGAGATTCGTGTGAAGGCAGTACCACCACTCCGGATTTCCAGTTCAAGCTTCCGCAGAAGCCAAAACGAGTGATCGCCAATTACAATCACGACATTCTCGCCACCGAAACGCTCAACGTTGTGAAATAATGCATCCTCGAACTTGAGAAAAACGGGCCCATCGACGGCCCCCAATTGGGAAAACTACCAGGACGACAATGAGACACTACAAGCTTGAGGAAATCCCCGAAGAGTGGGTCACCCCGGTGTTCGCCCGCAAGTTTTTTACCGGGGAGCAGATCACCCTTGCCTTTATCACACTCAAAGAGGGATGCACCGTCCCGGAGCACTCCCACGACAGCGAGCAGTTCAGCTATCTCGCCTCCGGTGCCATGCGCTTCAAAATCGGCGATGACGAGCTCACTGTCAGCGCCGGGGAAGTGGTGCACATTCCCTCGTGGGTCCCGCATTCAGCCGTAGCGATCGTTGATACGACTGGAATCGATGTCTTTAGCCCCATTCGCAAGGACTGGCTGGACGGCAGCGATGATTATCTGAGGAGATAGTCCGCCAGCAAGAGGGATAGGCGAAGCCCCCCTGCGCGTCCTTCTGATCTGCCTTTCTTGATCTGTTCTTTCGGGGGTCTTTCGTCTCTT
>JBDTUW010001100.1:0-1642 GCA_040007555.1 Acidobacteriota bacterium
CTCTGGCTCTGCTTTCGCTACTTCTCCCGCCGCGACAAGCGACCCACGCGACGTCGATCAAGCAGGACCTTGAACGTCTGCGCGACGCTGCCCTCGACAGCGATTACGCATATCGCCAGGTAGCGCATCTCTCCAACAATATTGGCCCGCGTCTGAGCGGTTCGGCGCAGGCCGCGCACGCTGTCGATTACGTCGCGCGCGAGCTTCGTCGACTCGGTCTTGAGGTACGCCTCGAGCAAGTCATGGCAACTCACTGGGTGAGAGGACTTGAATCAGCTGAGCTCGTTTCGTATCCCGGGCAGGCGCCCCAGACGACTCAAAAGATCGTCGTCACCACCATTGGCAGCAGCATCGCCACTCCGCCTGCCGGGCTGATCGCCCCCCTCGTCGTCGTTGATGATTTCGCTCAACTGCAATCGCTCGGACGAGCACGCGTTGAGGGCAAGATAGTTTTGTTCAACGCAATCTTTGATCAGAGAATGGCTCTCCTGGGCTTCGCAGATGAGGCGTATGGCCTCGCGGTTACCTATCGTCGAACCGGTGCCATCGCCGCGGCGAAACTGGGTGCGGTCGCCTCCCTCAATCGTTCAGTCGGAGGCGCAAATTACCGTCTCCCCCATACTGGCGATCTGGACTACGCTGACGGAGTGACGCAAATACCCTCCGCCTCGATCCCCAGTGAGGATGCAGAGCTGATTGCGCATCTGGCACGTCAGGGCGAAGTGAAGATGCGGCTTCTTGTGACTCCGCAAACACTTCCCTTGATCGAAAGTCACAACGTGATTGCAGATATCAAGGGAACGGAATACCCGGAAAAGATCGTCGTCGTCTCGGGTCATCTGGACTCGTGGGACCTCGGCACTGGAGCGCTCGATGACGGCGTGGGGATCGCGGCGGCAATGGAGGTAGGCAACCTCATACAACAGCTGAGGCTTCGACCTATGGCGACAATCAGAATCATCGCGTATATGGATGAGGAAGGCGGGCTGAGTGGCGCGCTGACATATGCGAAGAACGAAGCCTCGCGCATCGGCGATCATTTGGCTGCGATCGAGATGGACCTCGGCGCCGGTCATCCATCAGGCTTCATGGCGCACGTCGCACCCGATGCTTTGACGAGACTGCAGCTCCTCTCGGATGTTCTGCTGCGAATCGGTGCACCGATCATCCAGCGGGTAGACTATTCAGTTGGGGCCGATATTTCGCCTCTCGAAGGGAGGGGGGTACCCGGCTTTGCCCCGCTGTCGGACGCACGCACCTATTTCAACTACCATCACACTCCGGCCGACACGCTGGACAAGGTGGTGCCACGGGAACTGGCTGAAAACGCCGCGGTTCTCGCAGTGCTGGCCTATGGGTTGGCCAATCTGCCACTGCCGCGGCTTGCAACTACAGGAGGAAACTGACGATGCATGAAGATCTATTGAGCTTGTTGCCAAAATCGGACTTCACGAGACGAGAGTTTGTGGTTACTTCGTTGACGGCGGGTTTCGCGCTGGCGACACATCCCATCTCGGCACAAACGGTAATCACCACCGACTCAGCGGGGCTCGTCGCAGGCGAAGTTAAGATCCCCACAAAAGATGGCGAGATTCCGGCGTATCGCGCGATGCCCGAAAAGGGAGGCTCATTTCCCGTCGTA
>JBDTUW010001101.1:0-1639 GCA_040007555.1 Acidobacteriota bacterium
GTGGTTTCGCTGATTGTTGTGATGTTCGTTCCGTCGATGCTACTATTATTGTTTGATCAACGTCTGCCAGTGAACAGTAAGGGGAGGATATGTCCGAAGATCCGCAGGATGCGTTCAAGGTTACCGATCGACGTCTGTTTAATCCAGACGGCTCACCGCGCGAACAAGAAGCGGAACCAGAGCCACCGGTCCAGGCCGCGGCCGCAAGCGCGGGACCATCGCTCGAGGTGATACCTGAGAAACCAATTGAGTTCGCGGCCGAACTCTCAGGCGGTCCATTGCCTTCACCTGAGGCCGAAAACGAACTCGAATCTGATGAGGATGCCGGTGGCGACTTAACCGAGTTCATGGGTGTCCTCATGGAGTTCGCCACACCAGCCTTTATTCACCTGGGTTTGGCCGAACATCCAGCTACCGGGCGTCCGGAAGTGAACCTCCCGGCGGCGCAGCAGGCGATTGAGATGCTCCGAGTCCTGCGCGAGAAGACTGTGGGAAATCTGAGCCGGGAAGAGGACGATTTCTTCGAGGGGCTGCTCGCAGACCTCCGCATGAGGTTTGTCTCGCTCAAGAAACCATCATGAGTCGATCTGCACGATTGAGCCACGAACTGAATCGATCCGCCATGACCGCACGATGAGACTGACCTTTCTTGGGACCGGCACGTCTGTCGGCGTGCCAATGATTGGATGCGACTGTTCCACGTGCCTCTCTGATGACCCGCGCGACAAGCGACTTCGCACCGGCCTCCTCGTCGAACACGCCGGGCAGTCCCTGGTTATCGACATCTCTCCCGACTTCAGACAGCAGGCCCTGCGGAGTCGCATGGACAAGCTGGATGCCCTGCTTATCACCCACTGTCACGCGGATCATGTCTTCGGTCTCGACGACATTCGCCCTTTCAATTTCCGGCAAGGGCCTCTGCCAGTCCACGCCAGTGCCAGCACCTGGAAGCAACTCCGCAAAGTCTTCTATTACATCTTTGAGGCAACGTATGTTGGCGGCGGATTGCCGCAGATCACCCCACATACGATCGACGGAGATTTTGAGGTGTGCGGGCTGAAGGTTATTCCGTTTGAAGTCACACATGGCGGGAGTATGGTCAGTGGATTTCGTCTGGAGGATGAACGGAGTTCTGTGGCATTTATCACTGATTGCAATGACATCCCTGAGGTTTCCCTCGCGAAGCTCTATGGCCTCGACGTCCTGATCATCGATGCCTTGCGATACCGTCCTCATCCAACACATTTGCATGTCGAGAAATCCCTGGCTTACATTGCGCAGCTGGAGCCGCGCCGTGCTCTTCTGACCCACATGAGCCACGACATCAAACATCTCGAAGCGAGCATCCTGCTGCCTCAAGGCGTGGAGTTCGCGTTCGACGATCTGCGAATAGAGTTGTAGCCTGATGGAGATCTTTCACGGGATTGAACATCCAGCAATTCGACGCCCAACCGTACTGACCCTGGGCGTTTTCGATGGACTTCACGCGGGACATCAGGCGATTGTCCGTGTCGTCGTCGAACGGGCTCTGCTGGTCGATGCAACGCCCACCCTGATCACGTTTGACCCTCACCCACGCCAGGTGCTCAGGCCCGAGACCGCGCCACCCTTGCTACAAACCTTTCAGCAGAAAATGGAG
>JBDTUW010001102.1:0-1639 GCA_040007555.1 Acidobacteriota bacterium
TTCGGACACCTCCTCGGTTTGCGATTTTGCCTCAACCTCCGCCACCATAGCTTTCAACCGGGCATACTCGCTCCTGGCGCTGTAATCGGAGGAGTCGAGGGGATTGTAGTCAGCGACCACCTCTTCATTGATGCGACCGTCGCGGAAACCAACCACGTAACACGTGGAGAGGTGCAGGAGGGCGGCCTTCTGACAACCTTCGATGAAATCCAGGAGGTGCACGGCACCGTCGATATTGATCGCGATGGCCTGACGGAGGTCCGGATTGAAGTCGGTCAAGCCGGCGCTGTTGACAACGAGATCGAGCTGGTCTTCAAGACGCAGCCGCGTTTCCGCCGTCAGACCAAGACCTGGCAGGGTAATGTCCCCTCCAAGAATTTCAACCCGCTCGCTGATGAACGTCTGCAGGTCACTGCCGAATTTCTCGTGTAGCTCATCAAAGACCGGAGACTCTTCGACGATCTTCTCAAATCGACGTTCGGCCGTGGTTAGACGCTGATTCCTGATGAGGAGGAATATTTTGCCGGTATTAGGTAGATCGCGCAGTACCTTGGCCAGCCAAACTTTTCCGATGAAACCCGTGACACCGATGAGAAGAATGTTCTTACCGCGCAGGGATTGGGTTGGTGAAAGAGCTTTCCCGACTGAATGAGGCTCAAAGAGAACCAGACGGCCCGGACAGATTACTTTAACGGGTGTGGTATCCGAGACTGCATCGAAGAGTGCCCCGGGTTGGAAGCCGAGCTGGGAAGTGAGCTTCTCGTTGAGGATACGACCGTCAGCCTTCCGGCCAACGATCCGTGCCAGGAACTGTCGCGGGCGGATGACCGGTGCGAGCAGTCGCCCGGTCGCAAGGCCATCTCTGAACTCGAGACGGTTGGAAACAATCTGGTCGATGCCAAGGTGACGTGCGAGAGGGCGCATGATGTGTTCGAGCCCCTGACTCACCAGGACAATGTTTTCACCCTGCTCGAGCCCTCGCTGAAGTTCTTTAACTGCCTTCGGTCGGAGTTTTGGCTTAAGGATGTAGTTGAAATACTCCTCGCCAAGAAGGTCGAGCCGATCTCGGCTTACCCCTCGGAGTAGTGTGTGGAGGACGCGAGTAGCGAGGATGCGATCGAGAGCGTACAGAAGCGGACGAGCGAGTGCCAGCAGGAAGAGCCCCCCGCGGCGCTTCCATCGCTCCGAAAAGGTCTGAGCGTTCCAGGTGAAAAACGCCACTGGGCGCACGGCTTCGATATTGAGCAGGCTGCCTTCAACCCGCCAGAAGGTTTGCACAGGCTGGTTCTTCGCCCGATCGTCTCTGTTGTCAGTCTTCAACTTTTCCTTCACTACTGAAGCTAAATGACTGCGCCAGCGATATTAACCGACCTTCTTCGGACGGCTTGTCAAGCAGCTTGTCAGCCTTGGCGCGACCAAGCATGAGACCCCAAAATGGCCAAACAGTCAAATGTCAGGGGGCACGGGTCAGCGGTCAGGGACCAGGGGTCAGGGATCCGGGATCAGGGGATCAGGATCACGGGTCAGGGATCAGGGACGAGCGTTCGTAGTCCCGCCTTATAGGCGGAGGCACCACGAAGTGGTGCAAGTCCTATAGCCCAGTGCGTGAGCGCTGGGTCGAGTTGCCCTCTCCAAGCAA
>JBDTUW010001103.1:0-1638 GCA_040007555.1 Acidobacteriota bacterium
CGCTACCTAAGTTTCCGCCTAAAGGCGGTACTATGAACGATAGTCCTATCCCCGAACATCTGACGCTGACCCCTGATCCCTGACCCCTGATCCCTGTTCTCTGGCCGCTCCCGCCGTTGACGACCGTTTCTAGGTCGGGTACAGTTTCGGTTTTACTTATGCTTAGCAGCGATGACCGAGCGCCTGATGTCACGTTTCATCACCTGGCCAATAGAATGATCCCAGAAACTGGCAACTGAGAACTGGCAACTGAGAAGTGACAACTGACAACTGGCCACTGACAACTGGCAACTTTTTCATACCGCTTTCATAAAATGAACGATACCCAAATAGATCTCGCTTTGCCGGCGCGAATCAGCCGGCTGGGAGAGCTTGCCTATAACCTCTGGTGGAGCTGGCATCCCGAGGCAAGTTCGCTCTTTTCTCACCTCGACCCTGCCCTCTGGGAGTTGACCAATCACAATCCAGTCAAGATGCTGCGCTCAATAGCACCTGCAAGACTTGAGACGGCCGTGACAGATGCCGCATTTCTTCGCAGGTTAGACGGCGTCATGATGGCTTTTGATCGCGGGGTAAGCGCAAGGGACTCGTGGTTTGCCAGAGAGTATCCGCGCCTTGCCAGTCATACCGTCGCCTACTTCTCGGCGGAGTTCGGACTCCACAATTCCCTGCCGATATATTCTGGCGGCCTGGGAATACTTGCGGGCGATCACTGCAAGGAATCGAGTGACCTGGGCTTGCCGTTTGTCGGAGTGGGTTTCGTTTATCCGCAGGGCTACTTCCATCAACGCATCTCGCCGGAGGGCCGTCAGGAAGCGGTCTATACGCGATTTGACTACGATGCAGCCCCGATGGAGCCCGTGTTGACGCGTGACACGGAGGGCGGCCTCATGAAACTTCATCTGGATGGACGGATGATACACATCGCGGTCTGGCGGGTCCGGCTTGGATCGGTATCACTTCTGCTGATGGACACTGATGTCGAAGAGAACGAGCCGTGGGATCGTGAACTGTCGGCAAGGCTTTACGGGGGCGATCAGGAAACGCGAATCAGACAGGAAATGGTCCTTGGTATTGGCGGCGTTCGCATGCTCGAAATGCTTGGCATTCGCCCGGCGGTCTATCACGCGAACGAAGGTCACGCGGCATTTCTCATACTCGAGCGCATCCGTGGGTTGGTGCAAAGCGGACTTAACTTTGATGAAGCATCAGAGATTGTCAGGCGAACGACCGTCTTTACCACTCACACTCCTGTTCCGGCGGGTCATGATGCCTTCCCGTTTCAGTTGGTCGAGAAGCACTTCGACGGTTACTGGGAATCGCTGGGTCTTGATCGCGAACGGTTCCTGTCGCTTGGAGGATACGAAGACGGCTACGGTGGAGTCAACTTCAATATGACCGCACTGGCGCTGAGACTGGCCGGCAATTGCAACGGCGTCAGCAAGGTGCACGGTCGAGTCTCCCGCAACATGTGGAACTCAATCTGGCCGGAATTGTCCGAGGATGAAGTCCCGATCACCTCGGTAACAAATGGAGTGCACACGCCCACCTGGGTTGCGCCCGATTTGGAAAGGCTGTTCGCAAGGTATCTTGGGCATGATTGGCTGGAGAATCACGATGACCAGACGCTCTGGCAAC
>JBDTUW010001104.1:0-1634 GCA_040007555.1 Acidobacteriota bacterium
CGTTTGGATTTAGTCTTGCCATACCAGCGGAAGTCATAGCGCTCGGTTTCGCTTACAAGCGCGGGGTCAACCAGCTTCTTCAACTCGTCGATGTTCAACCGGCCTTCGTTGGAAAAGAGGTCGGGGAACAGTTTCTTTAGCGCATCAAGCCGCTCGCGGTTATGGTCCGGGCTGAGAGGGAGATGATCGTTAAGGGTTTCGTGGCTCATACAGTCAGCTTGTCCTTGAAGTCTGGTTGGTAGTCTTTTATCGGCGCGTGGTAGAGGCGGTAGTCGATTTCGGCTTCGATGCCGAGAGCGTCAAAGTGCTTCATGGCGCACTTGATTTTCCAACGCTCGGTTTCGGTGAGCGTCTTCGGGTCGTCAATGTTGTTGGTGCTCTTGGTTTCGATGACGAAATAGTATTCACCCTCCGCTCCGCTCTTTAGGCTTTTGCGCCTGAGCACGAGGCCAAAGTCAGGCCGATACATCCCTATAGGCGTAGGAATTTCGTAACATCCTGGCAGCTTGAGAAAGCAGACGACTTCGTTATCTGCTTCGGCGGCTCTGGCAAAGTTATGCTCCGGCGTGCTGTCGTGGGAGCAGATCACGCCGTCATACACGCCGCGGTTCGGTGTTGGTTCGACTGGAAAATAGGTTTCGATGATTTCTTCCAATGCCGCCAGCGGAAGACTCTCGCCTGTCAGTCGGTAGTTTAGAGAGCGGAGCATTTCGTCTAGTTCGATGCTCCGAATAACGGCGCTCGCCAGGGCGAGAAACTTGGGCGGGTTCTTAGCGGCGGCGGCTAAGTTGGTAAGGCCAGAAACGATCTTTGCGGCTGTGGGATGAGAAAGCGCGGTGTTCTCACTAAGTTCCTCAATAAGGTCAATCGGGGCAAAGTGGGCGCGCAGCTTTTCGGTCTCGCGTCCAATTTCCTCGCTGGACAACGCCGAAGCCGCAATAGCCCTGATCCGGGTGAGAACAATTTCGGCTTCGTAGTCACCAACGGTAAGTTTGTTGATAGCTTCTATAGCCCGGCGGAGTACTTCCTCCTCACGGAAGACGACGGTGTAGTCAGTCTTCCGTGCAAGTTTCTGCCAAAAGTTCTTGAAGGAATTTGACTCGTACAGCTTGGTGAGGCGGACGGTGTTCTTGTCGTCCTTGCCCTTGTGCTTTTTGCGAAGCTGACTGCCGGCGGCGGCACTGCCATAGGCTTCGGCGATTTGCTGTTGATACTGCGCCGCGAACGTCTCGTAGGTTTCGTTAGGGACGATGGTGAGGAGATTGATTTCCTCACCTTCCTTCGTGCCGTCGGCGTCATACACGCGCTGGCCTGATTGATTGCGGCAGATGCGTAGGCCGCGCCCAAGCTCCTGCCTCTTCTTGATGTCGCTGTATGACTGGTTGAGCGTGGCGATATTGAAAATGTTCGGGTTATCCCAGCCGACACCGAGGGCGGAGTGGGAGAAGATAAACTCTACGGGGTTGTCGATGGCCAGAAGCTCCTCCTTCTTGCTGAGGATTAGGTCAAAAATCTCTCTGTTCTTCAACATAGCGTTTTCGCTATCGGTGTATTCGCCTCCACCAGTTTTGGCGAAGTAGTACCCTTGCACAGCTGCAATCTGGTCTGGTGTCGGATCACTACAGAAAAACTCC
>JBDTUW010001105.1:0-1632 GCA_040007555.1 Acidobacteriota bacterium
CGCTTCCGATCTCATCGTTCAACACCAGATCGGCGATGTCATCCAGAGGCGTGGGAGTGCGGTTGATGATGATCAAAGCCGCCCCGGCGCGCTTTGCGATTTCGGGTAAGGACGCAGCAGGGTAAACAACCAGGGATGATCCCACTGCCAGGAGTGCATCGCACTGCTTACAGGCTTCGACCGCCAGTGTCATCTCCCGCGCGGGCATCGCCTGGCCGAAGGAGATTGTTGCCGGTTTGAGCAAGCCGCCGCACGCATCGCATTCCGGCGCAAGGTCACCCGATTCCACTCGCATGACGGCGTCATCCATCGAAACGCGCGAACGGCAGATGAGGCACTCAGCTTCGACCGTCGTCCCGTGGAGTTCGATGACGTTCGTGTTACCGGCACGCTGATGTAATCCCTCAATGTTCTGCGTAATCATCGCGCGCAACCGCCCTTGACGTTCCAGTTCGGCGAACGCGCGATGTCCCTCGTTCGGCGTCGCGTCGCGCATTTGCGGCCACATCGCGAGTTTTTGTCGCCAGTATTCCACGCGGGCAGCGCGGCTTGAAACGAACTCGCCGTATTCAATCATCCGGTTGGTGGCCCAGATGCCATTCGGGCTTCGGAAGTCGGGAATGCCGGATTCGGTTGAAATACCCGCCCCGGTGAAGCCGACGACACGCGATGATTTGGAAATAAGCTCGGCTGCCTGTTCGAAGGTCATAGCGGCGCACAGTCTAGCCGCGACGCGTGATGCCGCGCAACTGTCAACACGCCATCGTCAGGCAGGGAGAATCAAACGGTTGTTCGGGGTCAGCCGAGGATCGTCATATTCGGCCATCATAGTCGTAGGTTGGATGTCGCCTTCGCCGACCAGACGATCGGAAATAACTGGCGAGCCACTAGAATCCCCGAAGCGCCGAAATACTAGACTACTGACAGAGGGCACTAGACTGTGGGAATAGCTCCATGGGGAACCAACTGCTGAGAATGTAAGTCTTAGCCGGGTATATTTTCAATTACGAATGGAAGTATGTACATTTGGCAGGGCGTGCGAACCCACGGATTCCTCCAGGCGATTGCCGAGTCCCGTTCTAGCTTGTTGCGTAGGCTCGGTCTGCCGGACGTCTCTGGCTTGCCAGTCTCGTCAGTAGATCCTGGAGTGCCTGCGGATCAACCGGCTTTACCAGGTGATGATCGAATTCCGCCTCCTCAGAGCGCCGGCGGTCCGAGTCCCGCCCGTAGCCGGTGACCGCAATCAGCCAGACGTTCATTGTTTGAGGTTGCTGACGGAGACGCTGTGCCACCTCATATCCGTCCATATCCGCCAGCCCGATATCCAGCAGGATGACCTCCGGTTGATATTCCAGGGCCATTTCCAGAGCGGTTTTACTGGAGTATGCCGGCTGAGCCTCGTGGCCAAATATTTGCAGCGTCACGACGAGCATGTCGGCTGAATCCAGGTTGTCGTCTCTGCCGTGGAGCTGCCTGATCATCGAACCTACCAATTCAAATACAATCCTTATGGCGAGTTAGCGCGCGTTGAGCTGCCGACAGGCGGGGCAATTGAATACGATTATTGGGCGGGCCTTACCGGCCTTCCCCAGAGCGGCTCGTATGGTGGTGGTGGGACGTACACCGATAAAC
>JBDTUW010001106.1:0-1631 GCA_040007555.1 Acidobacteriota bacterium
AAAAAGAGAAGAACAGATCATGCAGGTGTATTGGGAGCTGGGTAAAGCATTTATCAAAGAAGTGATCCCTTATTTGCCCGATCCCAAACCGCATTATAACAGTGTAGCTACGATGGTGAAGATACTGGAAGAAAAAGGTTTTTTAGATCATGATACCGTGGGTAATATCCATCGCTACTTTCCCATCATCAGCCGGGAAGATTATCAAAAACATGCCATGAAAGATATCGTGAGCCAGTACTTCGATAATTCCTATCCCCGGATGCTGGCGTTTTTCGCCAAAGATATGGGCTTTCCGTTTCTGGCCTATCAGGGAAAGGCTGCAGCACTGTTTGCGTTGAAGCGGAATGCTGAGGCGGAAAGCGTCCTGAAAGAAGCACTGGCGCGCGCGAGGGAAGAACACAACTATTTCGCCGCGAGTCAATTATTAGTCATAGCGGGGATGGCAGCAGCTTCGCACGATTCAGCCACAGCGATTGAATACCTGAGAGAGGCCACCGACGTTAGTCATGAGAAGGGTTTCCGTCATGTGTTTGCCTGGAGTACGATTCAGCTCGCGGAAGTTTATCGGGATATCGGCAATCTGAACGACGCGGAGTTGCTGGCCTCGCGATCAATCGAGATCATGCGTAATCTCGAAGACAGATATCACTTACCGCAGCATTTGACCCTGCTCGCTGACCTGAAAGCCAGGAAGGGGGAGTTCGAACCCGCCGATGAACTCTACAGCGAAGCAGCCGACGTCATTGATGCACTCCTCATAAATGTCAATGCGAGGGAAGTCAAGGGCAGCTTGATTGCGACGCTCAGTAAATCCTTCGTGGGCCATTTCGAATTAGCGGCCACCAAGTTCTCGGACCCAGATAGGGCATACCAGATCATTGAGCAAGCCCGCGGTCGTTCTCTTGCCGACACTCTTCGTGGGGAATCGGAAACCCTGTCTTCTTCCGATGAAATAAGCCTTGAAGCTCAAAAGGAAATCAACCGGATTCAGCTTGCGCTTCTGCACAATACGAGTCGAGACGAACGAGAGTCATTGCTTAACCAATTGTTCCGGATGGAGCAGCGTCTGTCGCCTGTGCGCAGAACCAGTTCTCCCTTAGGATCGGCCGGTGATCGTCAGAAGCCGGTGCCTCTCCGCACTCTCCAGGCCTCGCTTCGTCCGGACGAGATGTTGCTTGAATATGTGCTTGGCGAGACACAATCGTATTGTTTGCGAATCACCCGCGCAGGAACTGCCGTCGTGGTGCTCCCAGCCAGTCGGCGGCGCATAGAAGATCTGGTTGATGAGTACCTTGCCACCGTGCGGTCCAGGCAACCGGAGAGCGGTTTCGCCATCGATCTTTTCTCGCTGCTCCTGGCGCCCGTCGTTGGAGACCTCCCCGGGACCAGATTGATCGTTGTTCCGGATGGCAAGCTCAACCTCCTGCCCTTTGACGCGCTGCGAGACTCGGAAGGAAGATTCGTTCTTGAATCACACGTTGTCACATACGCTCCCTCGGCCACGGTGCTGTATCTCCTCAGGGAATCGCGTCCCGCCCATCTCGCGACGCGAAGTTTCCTCGGCGTTGGAGGCGTTGCTTACTCGGGTTCCGGTGCATCTGGCAACGAGAGTCAGGCACCGGCTTCGA
>JBDTUW010001107.1:0-1630 GCA_040007555.1 Acidobacteriota bacterium
GGTCACCCGGAAAAAGAAAGCGACGAGTTTCGATCGTCTGCTCACCGGCAAGACTGATGTAGACGAGACCGACCGGCTTTGCTTCGCTCCCGCCGCCCGGGCCTGCGATTCCTGTGATCCCGATTCCGAGGCTTGCCTTTGCGCGGGCGCGAACACCGCGCGCCATCGCTTCGGCGACCTGATCGCTGACCGCACCGTGCTCTGCAATCAACTCGTTCGGTACTCCCAGGAGATCGATCTTTGCTTCGTTTGCGTACGAAACGATCCCTTCGTGGAAGTAATCTGAGCTGCCGGGGACTTCGGTGATTCGACCGGCGAGCAATCCCCCCGTGCAACTCTCGGCCGTCGCCAGCGTCAAACCACGTTGCCGCAGAAGCGTACCGACAACCTCCTCGAGCTGCTCGCCTTTGGTCGAGAAGACATAATCGCCAAGTGCCGTTTCGAGTTCACCTGCGAGCCTGTCGAGAAGTCGCTCGGCCTCTTCCGCCGTGTGCGCGTGAGCCGCCAGATGTAATTCGATCTGACCGCGATCGAAGAGAATTGTGGTGGTGGGGTTCTGATAGCGCGTATAGATCGGGGCCGCAATCTCGTCAGTCGCCGATTCAGTCAATCCAAAGATGCTGAGCTTTCGTCTGCGAATAAACGTTTCGCCGGCGAGCGCCTGGAGCACGGGGGCTACCGAACCTGCAAACATTGGCTTGAGTTCGCGTGGTGGTCCCGGGAGCAAGATGACCGTGCAGTTATTTTCAGTGATCAACAAGCCTGGCGCGGTTCCATTCTTGTTGTTGAGCACGGCGGCTCCCTCAAGAACGACCGCTTGTCGCGCATTGATCTCGGCCATCCTGATTCCACGCGCGGCAAACCGCGCTCGAATCATTTCGAGAACTGCTTCGTTGACCTCGAGTGCGCGCCCCAACGCTCGGGCGAAGACCTTTCGGGTGATGTCGTCCTCCGTCGGGCCCAGCCCACCGGTTGAGATGATGATATCCGAGCGTTTCAATGCATCGCGTACCATCTCTTCAAGACGCGCTTCATCGTCCCCAACGACACTCTTAAGCTTAACCTCAATACCAAACGCGTTGAGCTGCTCAGTCAACCAGAGTGAGTTGGTATCGACGCGATACGGCGTCAGCAGTTCCGATCCGATGGCAATGATCTCAGCGTTTAGCATAGTTAAAACAACAAGAGCAACCAGGAGAGGACAACGGCAGCGTAAATGCCGGCGAGCACATCATCCGCCATGACACCAACCCCCGAGCCTAGAGATTCGAGCCGCCTGATCGGCCATGGCTTAAAGATATCGAAGAGCCGAAAAAGCACAAAACCCACGGCGAGGGCGATGCGCCAATCGCCCGTCACTCTCTGCAGTGCCGGCGCGACAAAAACATACGCGATTAACTGGCCACAGACCTCGTCGATGACGATCTGGCTGGCATCCTTGCGAACCAGAATGCGCTCGGCTCGGTTCGAAGCCCACGTTCCAATGAGTGCAACTGCCACGCTGACCGCAATGATTGCATTAAGAAGAAGGTGGGGCTCAAACTTCAACGTCTCGATCAGCGCGTAACAGATCGCGACCCCGAGCAGAGATCCAAAGGTCCCCGGTGCGACGGGGATAAAACCGAGGCCA
>JBDTUW010001108.1:0-1628 GCA_040007555.1 Acidobacteriota bacterium
GTGAACGCCAGAGGGCGAAGGTCGAGGGTGAAGTCGCCAGGGCCCAGGTCATCTTTGCTTTCCAGATTGCCAGCGCAAAACTGAATGTCGCTCAGAAGAAAGTGCGACTGCTAACCGAGGAATCTGCCGCTGAGCCGAATCTCACGAATTAGCCATGACCGCTCTTTCGAATCGGTAAGAAGGCGCGTTAGTTCAACGTCATAAATACAGCAGCTGGCCGAATCGTGGCAAAGTCTGCTCGACACACACACTCGAGAGAAAAAAGGAGTCTTGATGAAACTACGTCTTTCCATCTTTATGCTCGTGCTTTGCGCGGCAATTCCGTGCTTTGGACAGAATCCGAGATTGCAGATCGACGACTTGGATCGTTTATTTGCGAGCGCGAGCGAGACTGTGGATGTGACTGTCGATGGCGCGTTGCTTCAGGTGGCGATGAAGTTCCTCAACCCGAACAAACCTGATGAAGCCAAGATTCGCGAGATACTAGGGCAGCTCAAGGGCGTTTATGTCAAGAGTTTCGAATTTGACCACGACGGGGCTTACAGCGTTGCCGATGTTGAGGCGATTCGCAATCAACTCGCTGGACCGGGCTGGTCGAAAGTGGCCACCATTCGCACCAAGCGCGACGGCGAGAATGTGGACGTGCGTCTCATGATCGAGGGCGGAGTCATTGCGGGCATAGCAGTCATCGTCGCCGAACCGCGACAGTTGACTGTGGTCAATGTGGTCGGCCCGATCGATCCAGAAAAGATTAGTCAGATGGGATTGCTTGAGGGCCGCTTCGGAATACCGCGCATTGACCTCGATTGGGGCGCGACTCGCCGCTCGAGCAAGGACTAGGGATATCTGCTGATCGCGAAAGGAGTCAGCCATGCAAAGACGGCTTCACACACTCACGGGCGCTCTCCTGGTGGCGGGTCTTCTCCTGTGCTCGGCACATTCCGTCGCGGCACAGAAGAAGGGGTTCAACGGGCTCGTTGAGCATATCGAGAAAAACTATCAGGGCAAGCGCACCAAGATCCCGATGCTTGGCCTGGCCAACTTCATCGTCAAGATCATCCGTCCGGCTGGCGTCAAGAGCTTCAAGCTCGCAGTCTTCGACAATCAGAGCTTCACGAGTGCAAGTTCGAACTCGCACTTTGATTCCGCGATGAGAGGCATTCTGCCGAAGGAGTGGCAGCCACTCCTTCGCGTCAGTTCGCAACACGGCGATATGGCGCGGACGTTCATCTACGCAAAACCGGCGGGGAAAGACCTCCAATTGATGACGGTAGTGATTGAGCCACGTGAGGCCGTGGTCATCGAAGTGCGGCTCAACCCCAATGCGGTGTCGCGCTTTATGAACGATCCGCGGATCATGGGTATCTCCCTGGCGGGCAATCTGCGCGGCAAATCATCGGGCGGACCCTGGATGGGCGGCTCGGTGCTTGCGGGAGGAAGTATCCCTCGTGGCGGTAGCTATCGAATCGATCGTGGCAACTCTGATATCGGCCGCCGGGTCGATCCCAGAGACGAGGCCGGCTATACGCTGACCGGTGCACAAGCGGTGGCGCCGGTTGCAGCGCCTCCTTTGCGTCCTGCGTTGAAAGCGGATACCGGTGAGGAAACGAACATCGGGACCAGCGGGG
>JBDTUW010001109.1:0-1623 GCA_040007555.1 Acidobacteriota bacterium
CCCAAGTGTGGCCCCCCCGATCAAGTGGGCCTCGATTGTGACTCATCTGATCGCAATGGAGTCGAGGAGACCAACAGGCAGACGCGAGGATGAAACGGGTAATTCGGATGCGGCTCTCCGAGCAACGCCCACCGCAAGATCAATAAAGCCATTCAGGAAAGACTTTACCGCCACGCAAACCGACGCACCCAGCGGCGATTCGGGAAAACCGGAGACCGAAAGTTGCGACGCCTATTCTACACGGCTGGGCGTAACGCATCTCTGAGGTTGCGCAACTGCCTGATGGGCTGATCACTGAAGGCTAAAGCGTGAGCCGGATGCGGGAAATCTGCAAGTCCGGTTCGATGAGGGAGGAGTGGAACGCAGTGCACGTCACTAATGCCGGCCCCGTTTCCTTCTCGCCTGGTCCAGCCGGCTTCGCTTGAGCCCAGCTTCGCTTGAGCGTCCCTTACCGGTCAATTCCGGGTGGTTTCGGGAATGGCGCTGAGTGCCTGCTCGAGGATGCGGGCGACGTAATTGACGACACTGATCGTGCGCGCATACTCCATTCGCACCGGCCCCAGAACTCCAAGGCTTCCGACGACCTGATCACCGTAACCATAGGACGAGGTAATGACCGTGCATCCATGGAGCCCAGGGAGGTTGTTTTCACCGCCGATGCGGATGCCAACCTGCTGAGTGGAGATCGGCCCGACACATTCATTGAGCAGCTTTACCAGTTTCGTCTTCTCCTCGAAGATGCGAAACAGCTGCCGCATCCTTTCGGTGTCGGCAAAGTCTGATTTCGCGATGATATTCGAGGTACCTTCGACAAATACTTCCTGCCCGGACTGGTTGTCATCACCAAGACCCTGTTCGCACAGCAGGATCGCGTTTTGAAGAAGGCGATCGTAAAGAGCTTTCTCCTCAGACATCTTCTTGAGAAGCTCCTCTCGGATCGCGAGCAGAGTCATCCCGGCAAAGTTCGCGTTGACGTATCTCGCTGTCCGATCCAGCTCATCCTGAGTAAAGCTCTCCATAACCCGTATCAGGCGATCCTGGACAATGCCCGTCCGCGACACCGTGATCACCAGAATCTGCTCATCACTCAACCGCACAAACTCGAGGTGCTTGATGACGTCGTGAGAAAGGTTCGGAAGCACAACGATGCCGACATTGTCTGAGTAACGCGACAGCAGGTGGGAAGCGCGGGACATCAGTTGCTCAGCCGTCGGCCACCGATCCCCAAACAAACCGAGCTGAATTGTGTTTTCGTCCGATTCCGAGAGTCGGGTCTGCTCAAGGATATGGTCCACATAGAAACGATAGCCCTTGTCGGTCGGCACTCGACCGGCCGAGGTGTGGGGCTGTTCGAGATATCCCGCCTCCTCCAGATCGCCAATGATATTGCGGACAGTTGCCGGTGAGAGCCCTTCGCGTGTCAGCTTCGATATGGTTCTGGAGCCGACTGGTTCGCCCTTGGCGATGTGCGCCCGGATGAGCAACGCCAGCATTTCACGGCTTCGTTCATCAAGGGTATCTGTCGGTACAGTCATGTCGATAGACTTCAGATCCATAGAGTTCAGGAGCATCTTCTGAGTCGAGGTGGCAAAAGGCGAGACCGCCGCGGACGAATCGAACCTC
>JBDTUW010001110.1:0-1623 GCA_040007555.1 Acidobacteriota bacterium
CCGCTCTGTTCAGGTAAGCAGTTCGGGGCGGAGGGACCTCTTTACGGATTTGTGAGTGCCAATATCGCCGCCTATGACCAAAGACTGCCCCTCGCGCTACTCCTCGTATTAGCCGCGATCGCCGGAACCGTGATAGCTCTGGGTGTTGGAAGTATTGCGCGGAAGCGAGTCGGGCTGTTCGCTCACATCAAGGAAGTCGAATCATGAGTTACAGCATCGTCGCTGTGGGCGGCACTGGACAAATGGTGCTCCACTACCTACTGCAGCTCTATCTGTTGGGTGAGATCGATCATCCGTTCGACGCGGTATTGATTGATACGGACAGCGCCAACGGGAGCGTCGTCACGATGGAGCACTTCCTTGGCCTGCTTCAGTACGGTGCGCAGCCTCAGGATGCCCTTGGAGAGAGAATACCGTCAGTTAAGTTCGCCAAAGTTGATCCAGGTGCTTTCGACAATGCAGCGCACAAGCTGACTGGTACTGCAGGGGACCTCGGCAAAGGGAATCTTCACCCGTGTCAGGCGTATTTTAGTAATGAGATGCTCGGTCAGAACCTAATGCAGGGTCTGTTCGCGAGACCGGCGCTTTCATCACTAATCTCAAGAGAGAGTATTTCGGATGAACTGCTTAGGCCCGAGGCAAACTCGACGGTGGTTATTGTGGGATCGGTGATTGGAGGAACCGGAGGGGGATTAATCTCACCGATTGCTGATACCATTTGGAATCTGAAGGTTCTCGGTAACGTAGATCCGCTGAAGCTCCGGGCGGTACTTTTCGGTGAGTTCTTTAAGCCGGACCAACAGAACATCGACGGCGGCTTTGACCGGATGAAATCGAACCAGACTTTGGTGCTTCGTTCGATTGAAGAGGCCCTAAGCAATGTGCATAGCTACTGCGTGGTTGGTGGCCCAGGGGTTTACGATTCGCTGGCACGAGATCCAGCGGGAGAGAAGGCTGGTCGGAACATTTCCTGGCCAGGTACCGAGCAGCATCCGTTTTGGCTGGGGGCCATGAGCGTCGAATACTTGCTGACAGACACAGTCACCGATAGACGGGCTGCTTTCTCCGATCGCCAGACGGACTTCAAGACTCCGCCGGTCAACCTGGATCGAGCGCACGCTTCATTGAGACAAAAGGTCCAGCTCGTTGATGAACTTGTGTCAAAGAAGGCCCTGGGCCGCATCTGCAATGACTTCCTGGCAACTATGGTCTGGGGGGCTGATCTGACGTCGTTGATAACGCATTACTGGGAGCTTGCGGCGCAGAAGGCGGGTGGCAAGGCGAGAGTTACAAACTTCCCATCGTTGGTTGAGACAGAACTTTGGGCGATCTGGAATGGGTCGGGAGCTCAGCAACCTGGCTTGCGCGAAGTCTTTCCGGCGCTCGACGGACTCAGACATGTGCGACCTGGAGATGTTGCCCGCGTTTCATGGCCACGTGCTAGTTCTTCACAGCGGAGCCCGCAACTCTTCACCAGCGCAGAGGTCGTGGCACGGAAGCTTGCAGCGACGATTATCTTCTGGACTCTGAGAAGGGGGAGATGACTTGGCCAAGTATAAGGACATCGTCGGTAGATCCTGGAGGGATTCTGAGATCTTCGCTGAGTCCATTCCGCATCTATTG
>JBDTUW010001111.1:0-1622 GCA_040007555.1 Acidobacteriota bacterium
CGCGACGGACTCAACTTGAGAACCAGTTGCACCACCATGACGGCGAAGCCGATACCTGCAAGACCACCGATCAGCGCAAGCGCGAGACTCTCAACAAACATTTCGCGCGCCAGGCGACCTCGACCAGCGCCGAGCACCGCGCGCACGGCGAGTTCCTGAGCACGTCCTTCGGCCCGAACAAGCAGGAGATTGGCAACATTCGCGCACGCAATCAGCAAAACAATTCCGATCGTTGCCATGACTACCCAAAGACTCTTGCCGATGTCGCCGAGCAGTTCCTCTGTGAGCGGCCGAACATTTGGGCCGAGGCGCGCGTCCTCCAGCATCTTCGAGCTCATGCCATTTGGCGGAGGAAACTTGCCCAGCTCCAGACCAATCATCCGCTCGACATCAGTGTTGGCTTCCTGAATGGTCACACCGGGGCGAAGACGAGCGATGCCCTGGAAGTTGTAACCCGCCAGGCGCACACCGGCCCGGTCAAACCGTATCGGCAGTACGAGATCGTGCGCCACATCCATGAACCAGAATTCCTTTGGGAGTACTCCGATGATCTCGCGTGCCGCGCCATCGGCCATGATCCTCCGTCCAATGACATTGGGATCACCGCCGTACCGGCGCTGCCAGTAGCCGTGGCCGAGCATGACCACGTCAGCGCCCTTCGGGTCTGCGTCCTTCTCAGTGAAGTCCCGGCCAAGAATCGGATTGACGCCCAGCAGCGGGAGTAGCCGGAATGTTGCGCCCATCCCATCGACTCGTTCCGCATCGGCGAATTCGGTGACGGTTACCGACCGGCCATTCCAGATGGCTACATCCGCAAATGTCTTTGATTCCTCTCGGTAGGTAACGTAATCGGCGATGGAAGCATTGAGGTCCTTGATGTTGACACCCGGCGCTGTTTGCCAGACCCCGATCAAGCGGCTTGCCTCTGGAAATGGCAGGGGCTTGAGCAGCACGCTATTGATGACGCTAAAGATGGCAGTATTGGCGCCAATCCCCAATGCGAGCGTAACCACTGTTGCGAGCGTGAAAAGAGGCGTGCGGGCAAGCCGGCGTAAGGTGTACTTCAAGTCTCGGATAATATCTGTCACGAGTTGCTCCTCCCGAGTTCGTCACGAAGGAAGGTATCAGCGTCGTTGTTCAGGTGCTTCGCTGATCAGTCCCTCTTTGGCCTCTGGGCTACGATGACCAGAGCATCAATGTTCCCTAGTCGCGTTGACCATGACTAAACCGTCTGACTGGAACCAAATCCAGTCATGTGTAATACGCAACTCACGTCGTCAAAGAGGCGAAAAGAGTCACAGCGGAAAGACCGAAAGCGGGCGGAGTCGACGCTGGCTCCAAGGCGAACCGGCGCGACGGGCGCCTTGGACTCGATTTCCGAATTATGGCGCCCACCTGAGAAACGAGCGACGCGGGGCTAACGTGGCTTCGAAGCAGGACTGACGCGGCTATCGGAACGCCGCCTCGTGGGAGCTTCAAAAAATAGCGGGGCACGAAACCAGCGCGTTACCGTGGGTTTTCATTTTGCCGCCCCATGCGGGGCTCTGGAGTTTGGCCATTTTTCGCGGGCACCACGAAGTGGTGCAAGTCCTCTAGCCCAGTGCGTGAGCGCTGGGTCGAGT
>JBDTUW010001112.1:0-1621 GCA_040007555.1 Acidobacteriota bacterium
TATCAGATGGGCTGCTTCAGATACCGGGGTTTGTGCGCCAGCAGCTTTCGGCCATCAGTGGCGGTTTCTCACCACACGCCGATCTGACATATTCGCAGGCGAAGGGCAGAGTGATTTTTGGAGGCAATGCGGAAGGCGTCTTTCGTTTTGAACGGGACGGGTTCCGAATGGGGCACGAGCTTCGTCTCAACACGGATCTTGAATACGTGCTTTTCCCTCGCAAGTATGATCGACCAGGAGGTGAGGTGTTTGTCATTCTTGAGACAAATTTTGTGCAGCGCGGCACAGGTCGTCTGACGGGGTCGCCGGTGATGGGAAGTCGTTCAACCGAATACTATCTTTCGCCCGGGATTCAATACGCGATGCATCCGCGGTTCTTCGTTGAGGCGAGCCTGCAACTCCCGGTGGCGCGGGCCACAGGTGCGCAAGTCCTCCGTGTCGAGAGAAGCGTTCTTGTCGGGGCGCGACTCTTGTACTGAGGAGAAACCATCAGATCCTGTGGGATTACGTGTCGGCGTGAACCAATTGTCATTCACGGCAAGTGAACAGTTCTCCAACCGGAGTCTCTCTGAGGAGACAAGAATGGTGCGATGGACAATGGCGGCCGCGATGATTCTGACGTGCTCTTCGCTCGTACTCGGTCAAACCAAGGACTCGGCCGTTCAATTGGTAATCAGAGATATTGGAGGGCGTCCGATACGCCTCAGCGATTACCGAGGAAAGGTAGTGCTCCTGAATTTCTGGGCGACGTGGTGTGCGCCGTGTCTGGCCGAGATCCCGGATTTGGTGAAATGGCAGCGCGACTACGGGAGTCGGGGTCTTCGAGTAATTGGTATCACTCAACCGCCGGAGAGAAGGGAAGAAGTGCGACGGTTTGCGCGGCGGCTCAAGGTCAATTATCCGATCGCGATAGGTCGCAGACCGACCCGGCTTCAGTTTGAGCGAGGCGAGACGATGCCGATCACGGTACTGATTGATCGGAGGGGAATCGTCCGAGAGGTCATAGAGGGTGTTGTGTTCCCGGAAGAGTTCGAGGAAAAGGTCAAGCCGCGGTTGATACCGATTGGCCGCGTGTTAAAGAAAGGCAGCTCTGGGAAAGGCAGCTCTGGCAGGTCAGCGAGGTAAGCATGATTCGTTAAGTTGGTGAAGGAGATTAGTGGCCCCTGTAGGATTCGAACCTACAACCAACAGATTATGAGTCTGCTGCTCTAACCGTTGAGCTAAGGGGCCTAAATTCACCAACTTACGGAGGTGGCTGTCAAGCTCTTTGAGGCGAGTCTCTGCCCTGATTTTCTGATAGAACTTTCCGAGAAGCAAGCTCATAATCCGGGGTTCTGCATTTCGGCCTAAGGCCTGGGCCTTCAAGCGGAAGAATGTGATGGGCAAGCCTCGCGGGCGGAACATACAAGGGGTACTAGTTTAGCAAAGGGAGCTTGGTGCGATGGCCAATCTAAAGGATGGAGTGAAATCTGGCTCCTTGAGTAAACACTTCCGTAAGTTCTTCAAGCGGATATTCAATCATAGAGTTCGGCGAGGATATAAGGATGCCATTAGAAGTGGGAATTCCGGGTTTTTAGTGGGTGGTGTCCAGCGGAAAATATGAGTTTATCGCTTTGGTGCC
>JBDTUW010001113.1:0-1616 GCA_040007555.1 Acidobacteriota bacterium
GTGACGGCGATCTTGATGTGAAAAAGGTGGCGTGGAGCGTCCGCAATGCTGATCGTGTAGTCTAACCGCGGTAAGTTCTGCCCCCCGGTCTGCCCGCTGGTCTGCCCGCTGGTCTGTGTGGCTGTGCCGAGAGAGACCAGAAGGAGTACCGTAAGTGCCGCCATCGAACGAAACGACGTTCTCATGAAGTGAGTCTCCGAATGCTAGAATCGCTGAGTTGAAGGGTCAAGACGCCTTCGCGATACTACTACCCTGAATCCTGTGGATCAAGCGCCGTTTTGGACGAGTTTAGCCCGGTTTTATAAGTTTCGAATGTCATCAGATGCGCATCGAAGAGATTCAATCGAAGACCATTCTCAATCCCACCGGGGGATTTCTCGCGACCTTTACGCACTCGCTCAACGCATATCAGGGGTGTGCCTTTGGGCGCAATGGTTGTCCTTATTGCTATGTCCGAGCCATGCCGATCCAGCGATTCGCCGGCGAACCCTGGGGCGACTGGGTTCGCGCGAAGACCAACGCGCCTGAGCTGCTGGCAAAGGAGCTCGAGCGGGCGAAGCGCGACGGCAAATTCGGCATGCTGCGCATCTTCATGAGTACCGCAACCGATCCATACCAGGGTCTCGAAACCCGTTTGCGACTAACTGGACGATTGCTCGAAGTGTTTGAGGAGAGCGGCGATTTCGGATGGCTCGTGGTGCAGACGCGCTCGCCCCTGGTGGAACGCGACATCGAGACACTAGCTCGGCTGGGACATCGGGTAATGGTCAGTGTCACGGTTGAGACGGACCGCGATGAGGTGCGAAAAGTGATTTCGCCAACCAGCGCGAGCATCGAGCGGAGGTTGGAGACGCTGCGACGGCTAACCGAGAGCGGGATTGATACGCAGGCGGCGATTAGTCCGATTCTGCCGTGTGACCCGGTCAACTTTGCCGAACTTATCTCAACGAGAGCGAAACGAGCGGTGGTGGATACGCTCCTCGCGGGTGATGGTGCCTCGGGAAAACGAAGCAAAGGACTTGGCATGGCGGAGATACTCGCAAGCGCTGGATATCGGGGTTGGATGGAAGGCGATACTCACCTGCAGCTCCTGGATCAGCTACGAGCGCGCATGGGAGACGAGAGAGTCGGGTTTAGCCAGGACGGCTTCAATTTGGTGAAGGATTAAGGCAGAGATGCGAAAGACGCAGAGGCCCTGGAGGTTGGGCAAGCGATGAAAGACGTAAGGCTTTTCTGATTCTCCGCTGCTCCGTGCCTCTGCGTTAAAGACTTTTTAAATACTCAATCACCTGCCGCTTCTCCTTCTCACTCAGCGAGAACCCAAATGGATGTCCGTCATTCCCGAGTCCGGGCAGAGTCGTATCGATCACACGTCTTCGCGCTTCCGGCGCGAGTTCCTTTGATGCAGGGCCTGGAAGGACTTCCAGCTTGAACCCGACGTCCTTCGCATCAAATTCCATCGCGCCGCCGATGCGGCGATAGTATTTCGGCCGCGCCTCTTTCGTCAGCACACCATAAATCGTCGGCACTGAGCCATTGTGGAAATATGGCGCGGTGGCCCAGACACCATCGAGCGGTGGCGCTACATAACCCACCGGCTCTTCTTCGGTATGTGA
>JBDTUW010001114.1:0-1615 GCA_040007555.1 Acidobacteriota bacterium
GACCGTTCTTCGGTCGTAACGTTCGACACCGCGTCCAAGAGCGTAGGTCAGCATCTTGGTCGTCAGGTTGCGCGCAAAATCAGGTAAATCTCGCTTGAGCAATGCCCTCATCTCGGCGGGACTGACGAATGATCTCCCATTGGGAAACGTACCGCTCGCATCGATCGGGAACTTACCGTCCATCGTGCGCCATCGGCCGATGGCGTCGTAATTCTCCAGACCAAAGCCGAGCACATCCATCCGGCTGTGGCAGGAGGAGCAGGTTGGATTGGAGCGATGCTTCTCCAGCTGTTGCCGCAGAGATCCGACGTTCCCCACGGATTCCTCGTCCAGGGTCGGGACGTCGGGCGGCGGCGGCGGCGGCGGCGCACCGAGGATATTCTGCAGCAGATATTTCCCGCGAATGACCGGTGAGGTGCGCGTCGGGTAGCTCGAAACCGTAAGGACGCTCGCCTGCGCCAGAATGCCTCCGCGCTGCTCGGTTTTCAATTCTACGCGTCGGAACTCCGGACCTGTGACGCCATCAATACCGTAATGCTTTGCCAATCTTTCATTCAGGAACGTGAACCTTGCATCGAGGAAATCTGACAGCGGGCGATTCTCGCGCAGCATCGCCTCGAAGAACATCCGCGTCTCGGCCTTCATTGCATCGCGCAACTCAGGTCCCCACGCCGGAAACTTTTGTGGATCGGGTTTAACCACATCCAGGTTGCGAGTTTCCAGCCATTGCCCGGCGAAGTTGTCAGCGAGTGCCGCGGCCTTCTTGTCCGCAAGCATGCGGTTGAGCTGCGCTGCGAGCGTCGCGGGCAAATGCAGTTTTCCGGTTTCAGCCAGCGACAACAGCTCGTCATCCGGCATTGAGCTCCAGATGAAATAGCTCAGCCGCGAGGCCAATTCAAGATCGGAGATCTGATGAATCTTCGTCGCGTCGGTCGGGTCCGGATCGCGCTCGATTCGGAAGAGGAAGTGGGGCGAGACCAGCATCGCCTGAATAGCCACCTGGACGCCTTGCTCGACGCTCATCCCCTCGCTGCCACCACCCTTTGCCGTGCTTGCGAGCTTTACCAATGACGCAATTTCGCTCCTTGTGACCGGGCGACGATAGGCGCGTCGCGCAAGGGCGGCGATGATCTTCGCCACGCAGCCCTGACCGGACTTCGGATCGCAGAAGAGGATTCTCTTTCGGCTCGGTTTCTCGGCCGTAGCGCGGAAAGGGCCGACGAAAATCATGGACTCAATGAACTTATTCTTTTTGTCGTTATAGGCCTCTTTATCGGAGAGGCCTTTGACGAAGGGGTCGTTGATGAAACCGGCACGGAACGTGTGGTCGCCTTCTGGCAGATAGAGGCGCAGCTCCTCTTCGGAATATGGATTGAAGTAGACGAGTTTTGATGGCTTTGTTTCCACCGGCATCGTGTGCAGAAGCTTGCCGTCCATCCAGAAACCCATCATGACCGGGGCAGCCTCGGCGCTGCGTTCACCCGGCAGCCCAAATCGGATGGTGTACTCGCCGTCCCATTCGATCCGATGAGTCGCCTCGACGTTGCTCACATCCAGCCGTCGAATGTTCATTGTCCTGCGGCTGTATTCGGCTTCGAGCGGCTTTTTGGGGAGC
>JBDTUW010001115.1:0-1613 GCA_040007555.1 Acidobacteriota bacterium
GGGGTTTCGTGCTGCCCCCTAAAGTACTGTAAGGACAGGCGCGAAACGGAGGCCATTGAAGAGGTCGAGATTGGTCACCGCCATGCTCAATATTTTGGTGATTCGAGCGGAACTTTTCCTGCGCACAAGCGTGTAGATAAGTGGCAATGGTGATCTGAGCGCAAGGGTACAGTGAGGGTGCCCGAGCAAAACAGGATGGGGTCACCAGGCGAATAGCGAGTATTGTTGGGTGAAAGCTCGCAAATGGGCTCGACGGTGAGTGAGGCGCTGTCGAGCCCATTTTATTTTTCCTCTGCCCCTCTTCATCCCCCAAAAAATCTGACAAAGCCATAATTTAGGAAGGTCTCATCGAAGGCATAGGCAGGAAGTAGAACGTCAGGCCCAGAATCGTATAGACCGCCAGTAACAGCACTCCTTCCATCCAGTTTGACTCCCCATCCTGCGCAATCAACGCCACGACCGCAACTGAAACCACCACTGCCACCACTTCGAGCGGCGTAAAGATCAGATCCATCGGCGGCCCAAAGAGATAGCTGAGGAACACGAGCATCGGCGCGACGAAGAGCGCCACCTGCATGCTCGACCCGATTGCGATATTGAGCGCCAGGTCCATCTTGTTCTTAAGCGCCACCAGGACGGCGGTTGAGTGCTCCGCCGCATTGCCGATAATCGCAACCAGAATTACTCCCACAAAGACCTCGGTCAAACCAAGCTGTCGCGATGCCTCTTCGACCGCTCCCACAAGAAACTCGCTCATCAGGGCGACAAAAGCGGTGGCGGTGAGCAGGGTTAGAATCGATCGTTTTTGACTCCAACCCTGCGTTCCAATCGCTTCCTCTCCGACCGCGTCAGGCGGGCCACCGACATAAAGGTGCGAATGCGTCCGCAAGGTGAACACCAGACTAAGGATATAGGTGATGATGAGCACGATGGAGATCTCAAGACTAAGATCCTGCTCGTGCGCGTTCGGGATTCCGCGAACCAGAAAGTGGAAAACCGCAGGCAACAGCAGCGCGATTGCAGAAAGCGCCAGCATCGTCGAACCAAGCATGGCAGCCGCAGTATTGAACTTCTGCTGACGGTGTCTCAGTCCACCAGCGACGATGCTCAGTCCCATCACCAGTAGAACGTTCCCAATGATGGATCCCGTTATCGAGGCCTTGACGACGTCGAAGAGCCCCCTGCGCAGGGCCATGATCGCGATGATGAGCTCGGCCGCATTGCCAAAGGTGGCATTGAGAAGACCTCCAACCCCTTCGCCCAGTCGCTCCGCAAGATGCTCGGTCGCTCGGCCCATCAAGCCGGCGAGCGGAATAATGGCGATAGCCGACGCGATAAAAATAGCGATCGCTGACGCGTGCGCCACTTCGAGGCCGATCGCGACCGGAATGCTGACCATCAGCCAATTGAGAAAGTTGCGAAGCGCAAAAAACTCCTTGAGAGTATTCATCCCAGCCTGTTCCCCCGTTTTGCGTGAATGGTTTCCAAAGCGGCTGATTATAAATGGTCAGTGGTCAGTTGTCAGGGGTAGTCAGGGGTCAGTTGCCAGTTGCCAGTTGCCAGTTGTCAGATGGCTGAGACCGGTTCGTGGTACCGCCTTTTACGCGGAATCT
>JBDTUW010001116.1:0-1606 GCA_040007555.1 Acidobacteriota bacterium
AATCCAGCCCGGTAAACTACTCTGATCATCTGACAGCAGAAGCACCAGAGAGCAATTCTCGACAGCGAGAGCAATTCTCGATAGAGCAGCGCGGTGGCCACGTTTTTCACGCCAGTCGGGTTGCCAGCGCTTCATACCAGCGTCCATAAGCAGGCGCAAAAAGCTTCGCCGGGCTCGCCAGCAGGGATGAAATCAAATTAGAAGAATCGCGAACGTTTCAGGCCCTGACGGTGACGCCCGACAGCAGCCTGGGATTTCGTAACCCCATCCATTGAGAGAGGCAGAAACCATGTCTATAGCTAGTAAGTATCGATTCATATGCGCTGCGGTGCTCTGCGCGCTCTGCTTAGTGTTCGAACCGACTCGAGCGATGGCGCAGTCTGCGGTGACCGGCGCCATCGGAGGAACAGTCACCGATCCCAACAAGGCGGCAGTGGCGAGTGCAACAGTAACTCTGCGCAGCATTGACACAAATCGCGTTGAAACAGCGAACACGGGGAGCGAAGGACGGTTTCGTTTCTCCAACCTGCAACCGGGTGCGTATGCAGTCAGTGTTTCCGCATCGGGATTCTCGGAATTCAAACGAGAAAGTATCGTCGTCGAGGTGGGGCGTACCACCAGTCTTGACATCGACCTGGGAATTGGCGGAACTCAGGCAACGGTCGACGTCATCGGCACCGCGACCTCGGTCAACACCGAGTCGAAAGAGTTCGCCAGCAACATCAATCAGACTGCGATCAACGAGTTGCCCATCAACGGCCGTCGTTGGTCGAATTTTGTCATTCTGACCCCTGGAGTGGTTCCCGATGGCAGCTTCGGCTTACTGAGCTTTCGCGGTATTTCGGGATTGCTCAACAACAACACGGTGGATGGCGGCGACAACAACCAGGCGTTCTTCGGCGAGGAGCGGGGACGAACCCGCATCAGTTATTCGATCAGCCAGTCGGCGATCCGCGAGTTTCAGGTCAATACTTCGAACTATTCTGCCGAATATGGGCGCGCGGCGGGTGGTGTGACTAATGCCGTCACCAAGAGTGGAACGAACGAGCTTCACGGCGATGGTTTTTACTTTCAGCGGAACAACAAATGGGGCGCGCGTAATCCACTGGCGTTCCAGACGGTGCTGGTGAATGGCGCGACAAGTCGGATCGGAATCAAACCCGAAGACGTGCGCCATCAGTTTGGCGGCACGATTGGTGGTCCGATTATCAAAGACAAGCTCTTTTTCTTCTTCAGCTACGACCAGCAGAAGCGCAATTTTCCCGGTCTCGGCATCTTTTCGGACCCAAACTATTTCAGCACTCTCAATCGGGCAGCGTTGACGGCGGCACCGCGAAATCTGACTAATGCGCAGATCGACGACACGCTGGCGTTTCTCACGTCATTGACCGGGACAGTTGCTCGCAAGGGCGACCAGACGCTGGTGCTGCCCAAGATTGACTGGCAGGTCAACAGCAAGAACACCTTTTCGGTGAACTACAATCGACTGCGTTGGAACTCGCCGGCCGGTGTGCAGACACAGGCGACGAACACCCGCGGCCGCGCGAGCTTTGGCAGTGATTACGTCAAGGTGGACTGGGGCACCGCGCGCCTGACGACGACCATC
>JBDTUW010001117.1:0-1606 GCA_040007555.1 Acidobacteriota bacterium
GAGAAGCATCGCCGTTTTGAGCGATCCTACCCGCACCACGTATAACGAGTCGAAGGTATGGATCGGGGTATTGTCTTTGCGGTAGCGCGTGACGCGCACCGCGACGTGCACCTTATCGGGTCCGCATTGAATTATCTTGCGATCATCATATCGCGAGTAGTCCCAGCTGATATTCTTCTCGAGTCCCTCAAAAATCTGCTGCTGGTTGCTTGGACCCTCGAGCGTGGTGACGCGTCCGTTTGCGAGACGGACATGCGGGAAGTTGTAAGTGGCCTCAAACTTCCTGATGTCTTTTGCATTGAAGCCATCCATGAAATCGTCGAGAACCTTGATCGCGGCCTGAGACGGCCCTTCGCAGCCCCGCATCAGAGCGGGCTTGTGTGAGATGTGTGACTTCTTTTGCGGGAGAGTCATTGCGAGCGCAACGGCGGCGCAGCCCAACAGTATGAGAGTCATCGCAAGGACGGACGACGGCAATCGGCGCATGGTGTTCTCCTCCAGGAATTGATTGGATCAGAGACGAATTGCACGTGCTTCAGGCACACTTGGTCGTGCGTATTGCCGGTCTCGGCAATCAGAGCGTCGCATGGACCGTCGTGCCTTCCCACGTCCAGGGATAGCCTACGGTCCCGACGTCATCAAGATCAACCGGGACCGGCTGGGTTTCGTCAAGACCTGACCTGCTAAAAGCACCCAGGCAACTTACCCTTCCAACTTCTCAGGCCAACGAGGATATCCCGAACCCTTTGTTGGCAGCGACCGGGAGGGGGAATGCTCGCCACTACCGTGGTCTGCTTGTCCTGCTTGGCCAGAGTCTCAGTCGGTTCAATCTATCTGGTGGAACAGAACCGCCAGAACCGCCAACACGACAGAGATCAGCACGGTTCCACCGATCGTGATGGATAGTCCCTGCTTGCCGCTCGCAGCCAACCAGGGCGCCAAGACGGGGTGCAGCACAGGCATGACGGCCCACTGGAGTAGGCAGCAACTGCAGATATTGCTGATCAGCATCGAGACGGCGAGCCCCAGAAAACTGATGTGAGGTCCGACAAGCAGTGCGAGCAGCATGACGGTCGGATAGAGCGCGAGCAGCACTGTTAAGGCCATCTTCCATCCGGGCGGCAGTTCATTCTCCGAATCGCCTCCCAGCCCGGCGAACCACGGTCCGAAGGCGCGTGGCAGCTTCTTGAGTCGGAAGGCGGCGATCTCCTTTGGCAGCTTGCCAACCCACTCGGCGCGCTCGGGCGAGACGAGCCATCGCTGCATTTCCTCGCCGGTCTCGAACTGCATGACCGCCACCCATTCCTGCCGTTCCGGGCCTGGGGGTGGGTAAAGGTCGGTCGATTGGTAGCCAGCGAAGCCCTGCGCAGCCTCGGTAATACCGCGCTGCCATTCCATGAAGCGGTCTGTCGCCTCCGGAGGAACTGGGTGGACAATGATCGAGGAAGCCCGCGAGTCGCGGACTACCAGCGAAGGATGAAGCGCGTCCGACGATGGGGAGGTCATAGTATTTCTCGGCGCGCGGAAGCGCGCCCCGGGAGGTTGCCATTTTTATCCCAACCGCGAAGCGGTGAGAGTCCTCTAGCCCAGTGCGTGAGCGCTGGGT
>JBDTUW010001118.1:0-1586 GCA_040007555.1 Acidobacteriota bacterium
GCACCAGCCGTCACGCCGAGGAAGGCTCGGCGGCTGAAGTTGCGAGTGCCTGTACGATAGTTGCTCATTGCACTCCAGTCTGCTTGAGCAGTGCTTGCCTGGTGGCCTTCTGCGCCGCAGTCGCATTCTCAAGCTCGACAATCCTGTATTGCACGCGAGGAGCTGGCTGATCGGCCTTTACCTCTTCCAGCCGCCAGCCAGCGTGTTTCAGAAATGAGTTGTAATCGATTTCGTCGGTTCCGTGAACATAGCGGGCAAAGAAGTCCTTGAGACTTCGTCCCGCCATCTCCGAGGCAACCCTCTCGACATCGTCGTTCGTGTATCCTCTTCCCCGCTCGTAAAGAGATCGCAGCACATCGTCGAGAGTCTTTCGGCCGCCGCTCGCTCCGCGAATCTCGAGATCGAGCATAAAACCCAGAACCTGACCCTTATTGTAATAGTTCACAGTAAAGGGGCCGCCTGGAGTGTAGGTCAGCCACGTCGTCGTGCTGGCATCGTCAACCGAAATCCAGCGGCGCGCTTCGTTGCTTTGCAGACCGCCGATCTGCCCGCCCTGCTGCACCACAAACTGTTCAGGAGTTATCAGTCCCGAGCGCAGCATATGCACGTCCCCGTAATAACTAGTTACACCTTCGGCGAACCAAAGTTCCTGAATGTATTGTTCCTTGCTGTAGTCGTAAGGGACGAATCCGGCTGGCTTCAGTCTTTTGACGTTCCAGGCGTGGAAATGCTCGTGAGACACCGTCCCGACCCAGCGTCGCGGATCTGCCGGCGCTGTCCGATAAGTGACATTTGTCGAGTTCTCGTGCTCGAGAGCACCACCGGTTTTGAGGTTCTCGCCGCCGACAAATAGAACCCAATATTCGTTGTAAGGAAGACCGCCAAACATTTTTGACTGCGATTCGATAATGCGATGAACCAGGTCCTTCAGCTTCGTCCGGTTCTCCTCATTGAGCATACCCTTCTGATCAATCACGATATGGATCGTTTTGCCATCGACAGACGTCACGTCTTCGTCGAAATCGCCAAGTAACGTCGGGCAATCCACGAGATTGTCGAAGTTGCGCGCCGTGAAGGAGTTCGGTTCAGCGTCGCGTCTCAGACCGGTCGCGACGCGCCACCCTGCGGGCAACTCGAACTTCACCGTCGACGGCGTGTTCGTCGTGTTTCCCGGAACATAGAAGAACAGGTTGGTTCCAACGAAGTAACCGCGCTTTTCCGTCAGCTCTGCTCCATTGACGCTGAGATCATTGGCAAAGTAGTCGTACTCAACCGTGAACGCGCGAAGGCCGCCAGTCTCGATGCGATAGGTTTGTTTGTCGACCGCGCGCAGTGGCAGCCGCTTCCCATTGTCGTGCGCATGAAGTTTCATCGCGTTCGCGGCATAGGGTTTGATGGTGTACCAGCCCGGTGTCCATGCGGGCATAGTCAGATCGAGCGTTCGTCCGGGCGAATTCGTGACGGCGATCTTGATGTGAAAAAGGTGGCGGGGAGCGTCCGCAATGCTGATCGTGTAGTCTAACCGCTGTGAGTTCTGCGCCCCGGTCTGCCCGCTGGTCTGTGTGGCTGTGCCAAGAGAAACCAGG
>JBDTUW010001119.1:0-1578 GCA_040007555.1 Acidobacteriota bacterium
GTAGCCGAAAAGCACATCCCCGGCGCCATCGGACTCATCGCCCGGCGCGGCAAAATCGCCTACCAGCAAGCCTTCGGCATGGCCGACATGGAAGCCGGCACCCCGATGCGAATGGACACGATCCATCGCATCTACTCGATGTCAAAGCCGATCACGAGCGTCGCGGTGATGATGCTCTACGAGGAAGGCAAGTTTCAGCTCAACGACCCGGTAGCGAAATACCTCCCTGAATTCGCGAAGATGCAGGTCGGCATCGAAGAGAAGGACCCGGCAACCGGCAAGATGGTCCTCAAGACCGTACCTGCGAAACGGCCAATCACGGTTCGCGATCTCCTCCGTCATACCGCGGGACTGACCTATGGCTTCTTCGGCGACACACTGGTAGATCGTGAGTACCGGAAGGCGAAGATTCTGGGCGACCTGAATCTGGCTGACTTCGTCAAGAATCTCTCCCAGATGCCCCTGCTCTTCGAGCCGGGAACGAGATGGAACTATAGCGTCTCGGTAGACGTCCTCGGCCGCCTGGTTGAAGTCATCTCGGGCAAGACTTTCGATCAATTCCTGCAGGAGCGGATATTCGTGCCCCTGGCGATGAGCGATACGGGGTTCTTTGTCCCGGCGAGCAAGAAGGGTCGCCTCGCAAAACTTTACCGACCGACGCCCGACGGAAAGGTCGAGGCTGCGCCGACATGTGCAAATCGTCAGGAGTGTACGGAGAAGTTCCCAAATGCGGCGCCGACATACCTC
The DNA here is from genome assembly GCA_040007555.1 of Acidobacteriota bacterium. Lineage (GTDB taxonomy): Bacteria > Acidobacteriota > Blastocatellia > RBC074 > RBC074 > JANNRD01. The sequence goes on from JBDTUW010001119.1 coordinate 748, forward strand.
GAGCAGCCATCACTGCTTTCAGGTGGCGGAGGGCTCGCGTCGACGACATATGATTACTTGCGGTTCTGCCAGATGTTGATCGGGGGCGGTCAGTACGGCGGAAAGCGGCTGCTCAGCCGAAAGACCGTTGAGCTGATGAGCAGCGACAACCTGGGCAGCATTCCGATCGGCATGGCCGGGTATGGTTTCGGCCTGGGCTTCGCCGTCAGCAAAGCGCCGGGTGAAGCTGGAATGATGGGATCACCCGGTGAGTATAACTGGGGTGGCGCGGCCGGGACCAAATTCTGGATTGACCCGAAGGAAGAGTTGATCGGAATCTTTATGATCCAGATTCTGCCGCACACGGGTTTGGAATACGGTAACGAGTTTCGAGTGCTGACTTATCAGTCGATCGCGGATTGAGAGGCTGGGATCTGATCTTCGCGAAGCGCTGGCGTCGCGATCAAGGAATCAAAAGTATCGGTAGTGCCCGGTGATCTTCCAGGCAAAGAGGACATCTTCGAGTCGTGCGCCGGCGCCGATGTTGTGAACGACGGCGTAGCGGTCTGCCTCTTCGACTTTGACTTTGCTGATCATGCCGATGTGGACCAGCCTGCCATTCATTTGCCAGGCGATTACGTCACCTGACAGGTAGTCTTTGGCATCGTTGGTTATCGGTTGAACTTTGCCTGCCGGTCGAACCACTTCATCAGATTCGGGACGCGCCGGTGATCGATATTGCTATCGGGGCCATTAAGTTTCCAAAGCTGCGGATAAGTAGAGAAATGTTTAAGCATATCTTCATGAACTAACTCTTGCAGATCGATAACAACAGCGCGATATGCACGGATT
>JBDTUW010001120.1:0-1577 GCA_040007555.1 Acidobacteriota bacterium
AGTAAACCAAACCCAGCAATTGCCAGCATGGCTCGCGAGAGAATGGCATCCGGCGTCAATCTCGCCAGCAGTCGATGGTTGAGCTGGGAAGCAGCGATTAGACCAAACGCGTTCATCCCGAAAAACAGGCCATACCTCTGCTCCGAGACGCCATAAAGCTTAATGAATATGAACGGTGAGTTTGAGATGTACGCAAACAATCCTGCCTGCGCTACACCTCCCGCAAGCGCATAGCCGATGAAACGACGGTCGACGAACAATTGCCGGTAAACCCGCAGCGCTGAGAGAACGGGGTTGTCTTTTGCGCGCACATTGCGAGCTGACTCCGGCAGCGTCTCGGGCAGGAAGATCGCTGAGATAATCAGGCAGAACGTGCCGAAAGCAACGAGGAGTCCGAAGATGACTCGCCAGCCAAAGTACTTCAGCACATACCCACCTGCGAGGGGCGCGAGGATCGGCGCCACCCCCAGCACCAATGTCAGAAGCGAAAACACTCTCGCAGAGTCACGATGATCGAACAGATCCCGCACCATCGCGCGCGCTACCACTATCCCGGCACAACCGCCGATCGCCTGCAAAAACCGGAGTGCAATCAGCGCCTCAATTGTCGGGGCGAACGCGCAACCGATTGACGCCAGCACATAAAGAGACAGCCCGACGTATAAAGGCTTCTTTCTTCCGAATCTATCGGCGAGTGGGCCATATAGAGCCTGACCAGCGGCAAGGCCGATAAAGAATGAGGCAAGGGAAAACTGCACCGCAGTCGAGCTCGCGTGAAGATCAACTTCGAGCGAAGGGAAACTCGGCAAGTACATGTCGATCGACAGCGGCGCAAATGCAGTTAATGCTCCGAGGATGAGAACCAGCTTTGTCGAGACCCTATTCATTGCTTATCGGTCGCGATTGCCATCATCGAACTTCTCGTCAGCCGAGGAGGAACGTTGCCCTCTCTCGTAACTTTTGACAACCACACATAAAGGATCGGCATGCCGATAATTTCGGCAACGAAGGAACCGAGGATGTCTGGTCCGAAGACGATCTCCGGGTGCAGTTGCGTAAGACGGGTGAGCCCGCCGATAAAGATCAGCCCAAATGCGGCAGTGAGAACCAGTCGATACTTTCTGAGATTGCTCGCGGCGACAATAAAGATAATGCCTATCCCGAGCCAGAGACCGCCAAGAAAGCGAATGTGGCTATCCTGAGCCAGAAAGGGGTGCTCGTTTGTCACCTTGAGAAAGGCGCGCTCGCCCTGCCAGCCGAGTGATGTCATACCTCCGAATCCGACATTGATACCGGTAAACACAATAAACGCGCCGGCAAGCACAAGCACGGCGCGAAGTGCCGTGAGCCCTCGGTTCCTCAAAGTGACTCCTTTTCAGATTGGGCTTTTGAGTCATCGTTGCTACCGCACGCGGCGGATGCGCCAAGAGCTTCGCATTTTGAGCCTGCTTTAGGCAATGGTCGATCTTGGCACCCCAATCCGCCGTCGCGTTTCGGAAAGGACGCGAGTGAGCGACAATGGGCGGGCCGTAGCAAGCCATCATTTTCAGTCTTGGCGATGCGGGATTCCGGTCAAA
>JBDTUW010001121.1:0-1575 GCA_040007555.1 Acidobacteriota bacterium
GTGGGCGCACTGGTGGACGACATTCGCCGGCTTCTTTAAGTTGTCAGGATTGCCGAATCCGGTTGACTGGGGATTGATCGGCGCGCTCGCTGCAACGGCAGGCTCTGGAGGACTGGGCAATCTAACCATCACCAATTGGGTGCGCGATAAAGGTTTCGGCATGGGCGCGCAGGTTGGAGCGATACCGAGTGCGATCGGCGGTGTTGAGATCAAGCTTTCCCATGTCGGCAAGGTCTTTCGCACGACGCCCGAGAATATGGCGCGATGGCGTGAGTGGATGCGCTATGTGCACGCTGATCAACTTGGAGTCTGGGCTCTGTTCTGTTTTCTCGGGATGTTTCTCAACGTCAATCTGGCGACATTTATTGTCCCACATGGAACCGATCTCCAGGGGCTTGCGGCAGGCGCCTACCAGGCGAAGTACCTCGCAGAGCAGATCTGGCCGGGTTTCTGGTTTGTGACGCTCTTCAATGGCTTCTGGATATTGTTCAAGACTCAATTGGGGAACACGGATATTCTGGTGAGGACTGTCACCGACGCGCTTTGGATGGCGAGTGGCAAGGTGCGCGACTTTCGCGGGGGGCAGATTCAAAAGGTCTACTACGGGATTCTCGTGGTTTTCTCGATATGGAGCGTGATCGTCGTCCGATCGGCATCTCCGATCAAGCTCTTCACGATCCTGGCAAATGTCGCGGGTATTGTGCTGGTGATTGCCGGAGTGCAGATACTAATCGTCAACAGGCGCTTCCTCCCCGCGGCCATCCGGCCGCCACTTTGGCGTGAGCTGGCGCTGCTGGCGTGCGTTGCCTTCTATGCGTTCTTTTCATTCTTTGTTGTGCGCAGCTTTATCAGGTCTCTGATGTAAGTACTCAGCCAGAGATCGGTCAGGGTCAGGGGTCAGGGATCCCTGACCCCTGCCTTCTAAGCGCCAAGAGCGGCCTTGCAGTATTCAACACAGCGCTTAACTTCCGCCACGGCGTCGGCCCCCTTGTATTCGTACTCGATATTTGCCGGGATTGGCCACCGGTTCTGGCGAAGGAGCTCGAGCACCGGCTTGATGGGTGTATCGCCTTCCCCAAACGGCAAGTTCTCCCCCTGGTCCCGCTTGCGGTCCTTGAGATGTAACGTGACTATGCGGGCGTGATTCTTTGTCAGGTAGTCGACGGCATCGAAATTGGCGGCAGTGAAATGCCCAATGTCGAGGTTGATGGCGATGTACTCCGACACCCCATTCATCGCGTTCGTGAAATCATCCGGCGTCGCGAACTCATTCGCTTTGATGTTCGAATGATTGTGCATACCGACCCGTATCTTGTACTTTCGCGCGAGAGGATCAATCCGCTTCGCAGTTGAGACATTTGAGGAGGCGGTAATGATCTTAACCCCCAGGGCCTTGGCCATTTCGAACCCACGCGCAATCTCCTCATCGGTGAAGTCTTCCTTAAAGCTGTAATTGTAGGCATACAAATCTACCCCGGCCCGGTCGAACTTTGCGCGGACCGCCTTGAACTCATCAAGGGGTGTGGAAAGCCGCCAGGTGCGAAGTGCTTCTCCTCTCACACCTTTCGGCTCGAT
>JBDTUW010001122.1:0-1571 GCA_040007555.1 Acidobacteriota bacterium
GGCATTGGACATCAGATTGACCAGCGCGATCCGGAGCAGCTGTGGATCGGCTTTTGCGTAGAGCCTTTCGGCGATGACAAACCTCACCTCGCGCTGCGGTTCGCCGGCGCGGAGTTCGTCGGCGACTTCCTGAGCCAACTTGGTCAGGTCGACGCTTTGCCGCTTCATTTCGGCGCGAGTCAGGCGGGACAGGTTCAGCAAGTCGTCAATCAAGTGCCCCATGCGCTGGCTTGCGCTGCGGATCCGCCGGAGGTTATCCATATCGTCGGCGTCTAGTTTCTCCGCGCAGTCTTCCATCAACGCCTGGCTGAAGCCATCCAGGCTCCGCAGTGGCGCGCGCAGGTCATGGGACACGGAATAGCTAAACGCTTCCAGCTCACTGTTCGCGATTTGCAGTTGCGCCGTTCGTTCGGCAACACGTTGCTCCAAGTCGATGTTGAGCTGGCGAATCTCCGCCGCCGCACCCTTGCGTTCGGTAATGTCACGCACCAACTTAGAAGCGCCGATGACCTGGCCGTGAGAATTCTTGATCGGAGTAACCGTGACCGAAACGTCGATCAGGCACCCGTCCTTTCTCAATCGCTCGGTCTCGAAGTGTTCAACTCTTCCTCCGCGCTTAACCTTGGAAAAGATCTCTGTTTCGTCGTCACGACGGCCGGGCGGAATGATGAGGTCGATGGGATGACCAACAATCTCGTCTGCGGAGTACGCGAAAATTCTCTCGGCGGCGGCGTTCCAACTGGTAATGATGCCGCTCAGATCCAATCCGATCACGGCATCAGAGGAAGATTCCACGACCGCGGCGAGCAGAATCGCCGCCAGTTCAGCCCGCTGACGCGCGGTGTTGTCGGTGCCGATCAGAAGATAGCCGATGATGACATCCTGCGCGTCGCGCAGCGCCGTAACCGACACGACGGCCGGGAACCGGCTCCCGTCCTTGCGGATGTACGTCAGCTCGTAGATGTCCTCGATTCCGCGCGATGCCTTGAATACCAGTGCCTCGAAGCCCGGCGTGATCGGAGTTCCCAGTTCCAGGCTCAGCGCTTTGGCGCGCGCGACGACCTCTTGGGGATCGGAAATGTCGGCCGGCGTGATCTTGTTCATGACCTCGGCGGCGGTGTAGCCCAGCATGCGCTCGGCGCCGACGTTGAAAATCTGAATGACGCCTTTTGCGTCGGTGGCGATGCTCGAGAAATTGGCGCTGTTGAAAATCGCCCGTTGCAAAGCTCCCACTTTGACCAGCGCCTCTTCCGTCCGCTTGAGCTCGGTGACGTCGTGGAGGTTGGGATCGAGTGCCAACCGCCGCTCGCGACCCGAGTGCCCAATGGAATCAGGCGGGTCGATGACTTCTGGAATGGACATGGCCTTCCCTGGCTTGTTGGACAACTTTGACCGGACGCCGCTATTGGGGGCGGGCTGGCGTAATCGCGCGGCGAAAACCGAGTGCGGGAACGGACTTGCAGAAAGTCAGACTAGCACACTTCGGGCACAGGCAACAGGACGTTTGGCACAAATATTAAATATTTTGTGGATTTTATACGATGAGGGGTATCGTCGTTCTGAGGATAATG
>JBDTUW010001123.1:0-1563 GCA_040007555.1 Acidobacteriota bacterium
ACGCTCGACACCGGGTTAGGGCGCCTTTGATTGCTCTGACTTATACTGGACGGCACCCTTAAATGCTGCTCAACTCCTGGTGAAGAAAAACCGCGCTCTTCACCAGGACGCTTGTTGGGGGGAGATATTCAGCTAAATGAGAATGCTTCACTCACTGTGCGGCTGCGGCCTTCCTTGGTGCGATCGCAGCCTCGTCAATCACCTTGCCGTCGGCTGAGAGCGCTTTGACCTGCATTCGATCTTCATTCAACGAAACCATCAGAAAAACCTGAGCCTGGTCGTTACCCGCTTCCCGCAGCGTGCTCTTTGGATCGAGATTGCCCCGCATGAGCTTACCTCCTGATCCGGCCGTGAAATATTGCACGCCTTTCTGTGGCTTAAGCCGCTCATACACATGAAAGTGCCCTGCAAATACGACACTCACTCCGTACTTGACGAAGAGGGGCTCGATCTGACCTCGCAACCTCGCATATGGCGAATGCATCTTTCCCGATGAATAAATCGCATGGTGAAAATACGCGACTTTCCACTTCGCCTTCGACGCCGCCAGCTCCGTCTCCAACCACGTCAGCTGCTCCTTCCCCAGTTCACTCGTCTTCGTCTCGTTTGTGTCGAGGACAAAGAATTCGACCAGGTCCCCACCCTTATTGAACGAGTAGTAACGCTTCCCACCCATGTTGAAGTGCTCATACTTTGAGTGCACCTCAGCATAAGGAGCGTCGTGATTGCCGAGGGCCGCATAAAACTTCACACCTGCGCCCAGCAGATCTTTGTAAGGTTCTTCAAAACGGGGCTTGAAGTATTTTGGAAGCCCGCCACCGTAGATGTTGTCACCGAGCATGATGACGAAGTCGAACGGAGTCTTCTCGCGCTCCGCCACCATGCGACGCGCGATTGCATATTGCGCTGCTTCGCCAGTCCCGGAGTCGCCAATCACAGCAAAATTCAACTCGGATTGCGCCGACCTCGCCGTCCCAATGCCACCAGCGGCAAGCAACACGAAGCAACCAATGACTATCGACATGCGAAGGCTTGACCCGAACAACCGTCCCATCATCGCTCTTACCTCTCTAGCTATTAACGATGTCGCCCCAATCCAGCTCGAAGATTAATGTCAGATGTTTGACCACTGCAGGATCGTCAACGATGATGCCCACTTCTCTGCGATAGTCGAGTTCGGCCTTACGCAGACTCTGGCTGCCCAGAAAAACCGACTCGCCATCACGGATGATCGCCTGCGCGTGCAAGCTGATCGTCGGCATGGGCTTCACCGCCACATCCTTGACGCGCTTGCTCATGTCTCCGATGACTCGAATGTCAACTCCGGAGCGAGCCCGCTGCGCGAGCGTGCGCATCATCGCCGGATCAGTCAAACGACCGTCATAAATCAGAAGTTGACGTCTCGCGCCAACAAGATAGTCGTTAATCCGCGATCTCGAGTTGAGCGGGCTGACGATCAGTTTCTCGGTCGGTCCAATTGATGACTGCCGGGCGTCGGCCTCGAAAATGCGTACTGCCTCATCGATGGTTGCCCGATCGTCGACGATAACTCCAAAACTGCGG
>JBDTUW010001124.1:0-1557 GCA_040007555.1 Acidobacteriota bacterium
TCATCTCCGCTTTCATCAATAACACGGCGGCAGTAGCGATATTCATTCCGGTGGTGCTGGAGGTCTGCCGTCGCACGGGTGCGAGTCGCGGACGGGTGCTGATGCCGATGGCGCACGCGGCGACAATTGGCGGCATGTGTACGCTGATCGGGACTTCAACCAATCTGGTGGCGCACGAATTCGCACTCAAGCAGGGGTTGAAGGGCTTCTCGATGTTCGAACTCGGCAAGGTCGGCCTTCCAATGGTGGTGGTCAGCTACGCCTATATGCTTTTTATCGGTCGCCGGTTTCTGCCGCGCAATGGGCAGGGAGAAGAGGGCCAGCGGGAGAACGCCGGACGGTATCTGGTAGAGCTGATTGTCGAGCCAGGATCCCCCTGGATTGGTCGCAACATCTCGGCTTTTCTCATGGAGCGGGATCATGACGTCAGGTTGCTCGGCGTGACGCGCGGCGTCCAGGTGATTGGCATTGACGGGGCAGGAGCAATCTATCTGGCAGGGGATTCGTTGCGGGTGTCAGGGCTTCTGGACAACGTATTGGCCTTAGCCGCACAGACGGGGTTGGAACCGCATCGCCCTACTGCATCCTTGGCGCCGTTGATTGAAAATGACCAACAGCAGGCTTTGCCTGATGGAGCATCAAAGGCCGATGCGGAAGATTCGGCAGGAGGCGCGGCAAACAAAACCATTCTGGCAGAAATCGTTGTGCTGAGTCCTTCGGGTTTGATTGGGACGACCTTGAAAGAGGCGCGGTTCGCGGAACACTACGACGCGATCGTGCTGGCGCTCAGGCGGCGCGGGCATAGCGATGTGCGCCCCTCTACAACGCCCCTGCACGCTGGCGACGTGCTGCTGGTCGAAAGCACGCAGGGGGCATTACAGGAACTGACCGACAGGCCGGGCTTTCTGGTGCTGGGCACGTTGAGCCCACCGGAGATGCGCACCGGCAAAATGACCATTACGTTGTTGACGTTGCTGGGGGTCATCCTGCTGGTTTCGTCCGGATTGCTGCCCATTGTGACAGCGGCTACCGCTGGCTGCGTGGTCTTGATGCTGACCGGCTGTTTGCGACCGCGCGAAGTCTACCGGGCGATTGATCTGAGCCTGGTGTTCCTGCTCGCCGGGTCGCTGTCGCTTGGCATGGCGCTTGAAAAAACTGGCCATACCGCGTTGCTGGCGAAAGGGGTGGCCGGCTTGACCGGCGTCACAGGACCATTCGTGGTGATGGCGGGGTTCTTTCTCGCATCGGTGGTGATCTCCGAACTGATGTCGAACAGCGGCACGGTCGCGCTACTCGGTCCGCTGGCGCTGTCGGCGGCGGCGCAGATGGGGATTAACCCTTTGACATTGCTGGTGGCCGTGACCTTCGGCGCCTCCGCCGCGTTCGCGATGCCGATTGGCTACCAAACCAGCCTCATGATTTACGGCCCCGGCGGCTATCAGGTCCGTGATTTCGTCAAAATGGGGCTGGCGCTCGATTTGATTCTGGCAGTGCTGGCGCTATGGCTGATCCCGCAATTCTGGCCTTTTAACCCGTAGTGACCTCTCGCTGTAATTT
>JBDTUW010001125.1:0-1556 GCA_040007555.1 Acidobacteriota bacterium
GGTGATTACCGCAGAGAATCTGAAGACCGTTGATGTACTCATCTTCTACACCACGGGGGAACTGCCGCTCTCCGAGACGCAAAAGACTGCGCTGCTCGATTTCGTCAAGTCAGGTAAGAGTTTCATCGGTATCCACAGCGCGACGGATACCTTCTACAAATGGCCCGCGTATGGCGAGATGATCAACGGGTATTTTGATGGCCATCCCTGGACCTCGGAAACGGAGGTTACCATCAAGGTCGACGATCGGACTCATGTCACGACGAAGCATCTGCCGGAATCACTGACCTTTAAGGAAGAGATATATCAATTCAAGGATTTCGTGCCGGATCGCGTCAAGGTGCTCGTCAGTCTCGATACTACAAAAACAGACATGACAAAGAAGGGCGTCAAGGCAAGTTCATTTCCGCTCGTCTGGTACAGGTCCTACGGCAAGGGACGCGTCTACTACAGCGCACTCGGCCATCGTCCTGAGATTTGGCAAAGCGACTGGTACCAAACCATGCTCGCCAATGCGATCAAATGGGGATTGGGAGAATTAAAGTAGCCGCCGGCAATCGCGAGACAGGAAATGGATTCGATCTGAGGGGAAGTCAGTCGCTAGTTGATATTCCTGGCTGCGAGCAGTGCTGCGCCGATGACGCCGGCCTCTCCGTTGAGTTCGGCCGCGACGATGCGACAATCCTGGAACGCAGGCGCAAAGGCGCGGCGGCGTGTCTCCTCAATGATTGCCGGCACAAGAAATGGCCGCGCTGAAGGTGCGCCGCCCACGGCCACCATCGATAGGTTCAAAAGGTTGATAACTCCAGCCAGTGCCCTGCCGATAAAGACACCGGTCCGCTGCAACATCATCTTCGCCAGATCGTCGCCGCTTTCCGCGGCAGCGACGATGTCGTCATAGGTAAATCCGCCCATCGCCCCGAGACGCGAGAGCGACGACGTTGCATCTCGTCGCAGCCGATCTCTAGTCCGCCGGACAATGTTCGAGGCCGAAGCCATCGTCTCAAGGCAACCAAAACTGCCACAGGGACATTCGATGCCCTCAGGGTCAATGTTGATGTGTCCAATCTCACCGGCGTAACCGGATTTGCCGCGACGAACCTTCCCGTCGAGCACCAAGCCAGCACCTATTCCTGCACCAATGTGCAAATACATCCAGTCGCTTTCACCGCGAGCGGCTCCCCATGTCATCTCGGCATAGGCAGCGGCGTTTGCGTTGTTCTCGAAATAGACTGGAACTCCAAATCGATTCTTAAACTCACCAAAGAGATCGAGGCCGACGAGACCTGGCGCATTTGGCAGATTGATGATGCGATGATTGCTGTGGTCCACCAGACCCGGGAATCCGACACCGATTGCCGCAATTGGTGCGGACCTGGAGTGCTCGGAAACCATTTTATCGACTGATGCCAGGAGATGATCAGCGACTTCGCGGCCCTTGGCTGGCGCAGCGCCTACGACCTCAGATTCAAGGCGAAAATCGAGAAGCTTGCCGTCCTGGCCAACGGCACCGGTGCGGATTGAAGCGCTGCCGAGATCAACTCCAATGAGTACCG
>JBDTUW010001126.1:0-1554 GCA_040007555.1 Acidobacteriota bacterium
TTATCGGGTGGGTTTTGCGTATTTGATCGCCTCGTTCCTATCGCTGGCAGTCTCTGCCATCCTCGGAGCATTTGGTGGTCCATTTCGAGCGGTGCTCTTTTCTGCGGCAATCTTTTTCCTTTATCCAATTTTCCGGCACATTCAGCGCAATCACAGAGTCTATACACTCACCAGCAGCGTCCTCGAGATCAGATATGGGGTTTTGCGGCGGACTGTGCGTACCATTCCATTGCGTAGCGTTCAGGATGTCACCACCAGCGCTTCCCTCTTCAAGAGGCTGTTGGGCATAGGAGATGTCGTTATTGACAGTCAAGCGTCACCGGGTAGAATACCTTTGAGAAACATTCGCAATCCGCGCGAGTTCGCAAACTTGATTCTTTCCCAACTGCACCGTTGGGATGTCGAATCCGATCTTGCATCAGAGCAGCGCGGCGACCCATCGGCCGGAGCGTTTTAGGAGGGTTGCTTTGCCTGATCACCATCTTACTCGGACTTCCGAGACACCTCGTTTCTCCCGGCCATATTTCCAGCTTCTCGTTTTGCTGACCTTGATGACCCTTCCGGTCAGCGGATCAATCCTCGCGCAGTCTCAACCCGCTGGAGCCGCTGTCGAGTCGCCCACCCCTTCCGCAAGCGTCGACCTGCCCTCGGTTCTGCCAGGAAGTGCCTACCACGCTGATCGCCGCGCGACGGTCCTCTCAGCCGAGCAGTACGCCATCGTCAACGGCGCTGAGGTTTTTGTGGAATATGGCCTCGAGCGCGTCACTTTGCGGAGATATGTCAACGGTCGCTCTGCCATGACTGTTGAAGTTTTTCAGATGCGCTTTCCGACCGGCGCCTATGGGTTGCTAAGTTTCAATCGTGGTTCGCTACCCACCCATCGCCGGGAATTCAGTGCCGGACGCTACCTGGTCAGCATCGCGATGGAGAATCCGGCTTCTGATGTGGATGCCGATGGATTTCGCGCCGTCGAACAACTGTTCTCAGCGATGGGAATTGCCGAGGTCCCACCCATCGTCAGTCATCTGCCCAGCGCTAAACGGATCGAGGGTAGCGAGAAATATCTTGTGGGTCCCGCTGCCCTCTCAGCGATCGCTGGCTTTGCCCCTCACGCCAGTTCGACTGATTTCACTGGCGGCGTCGAAGTCGCAGTCGCTGACTATCAGACCGGCGATGGAACGACTAAGCTGGTGATCATCGAATACCACACACCCCAATCGGCGAGCTTTGGGTTCGAGTCGGCTAATACTCGCCTCGATTCGCTCACCGAGCAGGAGAAAGACCGTCGGATACTCAAACGAGTGGGCAATTACGTGGTCGAAGCGAAGGTCGATGGCGATCGCGCTGCGGCTCAATCGATAGTTGGTCAGATTAAGTACGAGGTGAAGATATATTGGGAGGGTAAGAAGTTCACTTCAATCCCGTTCCAATACCGTCCGCCAGACCCAGCCGCGATCGAGGAAATGAGAGACACGGCGACGGTCTTATTGAGGACCTTCTACGGCATCGGCTTGATGCTTGTGGCCTCGATCATTCTCGGAGTCTTTTCCGGCT
>JBDTUW010001127.1:0-1551 GCA_040007555.1 Acidobacteriota bacterium
GTTGCGCTCATGCTGGCGGTAGGAGGGGTGAAGATGGCGCGTAACCGCAGGTGAGCGAGCGCCTTATGCGCTACACTGGGCAAATGCCGACCAAGAGTTTTGACGCAGAGATGCTGCAGAGCACAGTAGGCGCAGCGGCGACGGAGAAATCAGATAATGTCGAACCGCAGCTTGTACTCCCTGCCTGGTTTTTCCATTCGCGCGTGTTGATCCTGGCAATCCTGGCCGTCACCGCATTTTCCAGTAGTGTGCCACTCTTCGCGCAAACGCCGTCTGCAAGACCAATGAAGCCTCAACGCAATGAACTTTTTGAAGGTGAGTACAACGCACCCGAGTTTCCAGCGGGAATGGAATGGCTAAACACGGACCGACCGCTGAGTCTCCGGGAGCTGAGAGGCAAGATCGTCCTCATCGACTTCTGGACCTATTGCTGCATCAACTGCATGCACATCATTCCCGACCTCAAGCGACTTGAAGCCAAGTACTCGAAAGAACTGGTTGTCATCGGAGTGCATTCCGCCAAGTTCAGTACCGAGAAAGGGACCGAGAGCATTCGTCAGGCAGTTCTGCGCTATGAGATCGAACATCCAGTAGTCAATGATCGCGACTTTGAAGTCTGGCAGCAGTACGTGGCGCAGGCGTGGCCGACGCTGGTGCTCATTAATCCAAAGGGCAAGATCGTTGGCAAACACTCGGGCGAAGGAATCTTCGATGTCTTTGATAAGTCTATCGGCGAGATGGCGAGTTACTTCAAGGCGAAAGGTGAGCTTGAAGAGAAGCCGCTAAGCTTCAGACTTGAGAAATCCAATGCGCCGCCGAGTCTGCTCAGTTTTCCCGGCAAGGTACTTGCCGATGAAAAGAGCAACCGCCTCTTTATCAGCGATACAAACCACAATCGCATCATCGTCACCAATCTCGAGGGGACGGTGATGGATGTCATCGGTGACGGAGCGATCGGAACTCGCAATGGGTCCTTCGCTGAGGTTGAATTCAATCATCCACAGGGCGTCGCTCTCGATGGACAGGTGCTATATATCTGCGATACCGAGAACCACCTCATTCGAAAGGCGGATCTCAGCGCCCGCACCGTGACAACGCTCGTCGGCACCGGCGCGCAGGCACAACAGCACAACGTTGCCGGCAATGGCCGTGAGGTTGCCCTCAACTCGCCCTGGGATGCTCTGGTCCACGCGGGCAAACTCTATGTCGCGATGGCGGGATCGCATCAATTGTGGGTAGTGGATCCAGTCTCATCCGAAGCGCGGCCTTACGCAGGCAGCGGTCGTGAGCATCATGTCGACGGCCCTCTCCTCAACTCAGCTTTGGCGCAACCGAGCGGTCTGACCACCGATGGCAAGAGCATCTTCTTTGCTGACAGTGAGATTAGTTCGATACGGGCCGCAGCGTTACCGCCCGGCGCGACGGTCAGCACGATTGTAGGTCAGGGTCTTTTTGACTATGGAGATATTGACGGAACTGGCGACACTGTCAGGTTGCAGCACCCACTTGGAGTCGTTTATGCCGACGGAAAGCTCTATGTTGCCGACACCT
>JBDTUW010001128.1:0-1550 GCA_040007555.1 Acidobacteriota bacterium
GAGTGTGGTCTTGCCGGAGTTGGGCATGCCCGCGAGACAGAGGGTGAATTCGCTCACAGGGGCGGTCAGGATGTCGGATTCTACAGCACAGTGATCCACGCGGCCTCCTGCTTTCTGAGGGCGAGTCTTGCGCCGCGCAGAACGACAACGAGTGGATCTCCGAGTGGAGTGGATTGCACGATGCGGACTTCGGCTCCGGGCGTAAATCCGAGGTCGAGCAACCGGTCGCAGGCTTCGTCGGGGCCGATCAGAGAGGCGACTTCATGCCAGATACCGTGAGTCGCATCGACCAGGCGCTTGTGGATCGGTGCATGAGAGTGTTGATGATGCGTGTTCGGCGCATCCGGCCGTGTTTTCATCTTTGGCCTTTAGAGCAATTCTTCGACATGTCGGAATCCCTCTTCGAGGAGGCTGGCGATATGATGATCATCAAGAGCGTAGTAGGCGATTTTTCCCTCTTTGCGGACCCTCACGAGTCTCATTTGGCGCAGGACCCGGAGGGAGTGGGAGGCAGCTGATTGCGAAATGCCAAGGAGGTTGGCGAGGTCGCAGACGCATAGTTCTTCGCGGGAGAGTGCAAAGGCGATTCTGATTCGGGTTGAGTCGCCGAGGAGTTTGAAGGTTTCGGCGAGGACCTGGACGGCGTCGGGCGATTTCATGGCGCGCCGCGCAGTTTCCACTTTACGGGCGTTTACAAAACCAACCGCTCCGGACTTCGTCGCCCTGGTCGCTCTCGTTTGCCTTGTCTGCGCTGTCGTCATGCTGCTCTTGCCTCGGTCACCGTTTCAGGAACGTATGAACACGCGTTCATACATTGCGTAGATTAGCATCTTGTTGGCAGGGAGGTCAATTGCGGGATGTGCTTCTGCGTGGCATGGACCTCCTGAAGTCTTTTCAACGCAAGACGCCGCCATCCCCCTCAGTTGGACAACGCCAGTCTTTCATGTTTTTCTTCTTGACATGCTACAAACATAGCACTATGCTACGTTCGTAGCAGATAGGGATGGTCCACCAGGAACGCTGACATTATTCCGATTGCCACTGAGAAGACTGAAAGGGATTCCGATGGGTTCACCGCCGAATGAAAAGCTGTCGCGACGCGAGCGCGAGATTATGGACGCGCTCTTCGCTCTTGGCGAAAACGCTTCTGCCGAAGACGTTCGCGCCAGGCTGACCGATCCACCGAGCTATTCCGCAGTTCGCGCCATGCTCGTCAAACTCGAAGCCAAGGGTTTTATCCGGCACCGCGAAGAGGGTCGGCGTTACGTCTACTCTCCAACCAGATCGCGCGCATCTGCGCAGCGAACGGCGCTTCATAAACTTGTGCGCGTTTTCTTCGGCGGCTCAACTACCGAGACCGTCACCGCACTGATCAAACAAGAGAACTGGACTGACGATGAACTCGATGCCTTGCGCAAAGAGATCGACGAGGTCCGCAAAGACAGGAGGCGATCATGACTTCGTGGCTTACTAATGCCGCACTCGCTCTTGAGACCTGGGTCGAGCTCTCAATTCTCGTCAAGGTCAGCATTATCCTCTTTTTGGGACTT
>JBDTUW010001129.1:0-1548 GCA_040007555.1 Acidobacteriota bacterium
GGGGAGGCGCAGGTTTTTTCTGAGCACTATTACCCATCACCCATCAACGAGAGAGGTGAAGTCGCCTTTCTGTCGCGGGTCGGCGTCGGTGCAGGCATCTTTGTGCTTCGTTCGACGGGAATCGAGCTGATTGCGATTGACGGTAAGCCTTCACCGGTTGCCGGAGCGAAGTATCTCGGATTTGGCAACCGGACACCCGCCATCAATGACAAGGGCGACGTCGTGTTTTCGGGATTCTATGACGGCCCCAATGCAGGTCGTGCGTTGTTCTATAAGCCGGTCGGGCAACCCACAAAACTGCTTCTGACGAGCACTGACAAGACCTTGAAGTACAAGTTTACCGATTTCATGAACCCCGAGATAAATAACCGCGGTGATATCGCCTTCGTCGGCAGGATGGAGGGAATAAGATACGGAATCTTCGTCAAGACAGCGAAGGGAATCGAAGATATTGCGATTTCCGGAGAACTGGCACCCGGGCTTAAGCCAGGTGAGGAGTTCAACAACTTCGCCCAACAGCCGCAGATCAATGACAGGGGTGAGGTGGTCTTCTACGCGCAGCTAAAGAACGCCACTGTCGGTGTCTTTATCAAGGACTCCAAGGGTCTTCGTCCCTATATCATGCGCGGCGATAAGGTGCCGTTTGCAATGCCAACAGCCAAGTGATTTTGGATTTTTGATTTTAGACTTTGGATTCTGGATCGCCCGATTGTTTCAATCCTTGTCGCAGGTAGTCGATGTGATTGTCAGCGGCTGCGGCTGACTCTATGCCTTGCAGTGGGGATGGCCGGAGCGTTAGATGGTGGGTGTCTGCAAGGTTCATGCCCCCGACACCCGTATCGACAATCCAAAAGCCAAAATCTAAAATCCAAAATCCGCGGTTTTTTCGAGTGCGCGTCTGGTGTGGACGCGGGCCAGGTGCCGACGATAGTCGCCCGACGCGTGTATGTCCTCCATTGCGTCAATGGCCTCGGCATCGGCCAACGCGGCGGCTGAACTGAGCAGGGCAGCATTCAAAGTCTGGTTCCTAAGCGCGCGCTCCACCGAGGTTGCTCGATAGGCTTTGGGCGAAAGACCAGTGATGCCCACCCTCGCGTCACGACAAACACCACCATCGATTTCCATCAGCACTGCGACGCCCACAATCGCGAACCCTGACGCAGATTGCGGAACCTTGAGATAACAGCTGACACTCTTCGCAGATGGTATCGGAACGGCTATCTCAGTTACGATCTCCCCGGGCTGAACCGCGCTTGTCAGCATATCCACAAAGAAGTCTGCGGAATCGATCATTCGGACACCCTCGCGACCGCGCACTTGTATCTTCGCATCCAGTGCGAGGATGCTCGCTGGCCAGTCGGCCGCCGGATCGGCGTGCGTCACGCTTCCACCTATGGTGCCGCGATTCCTGACCTGCGGATCTCCTATCTGTTTCGCTGTCTGTACGAGGAGATTGCAGTGGTCCGCCACGACGGCCGATGCGGCAATCGCACCGTGAGTTGACAACGCTCCGATCCGTAGAGTGCCGCCGTCGAGCTTAATATAATT
>JBDTUW010001130.1:0-1545 GCA_040007555.1 Acidobacteriota bacterium
ATCTTTCCTCCCGGGCATGCCGGCCTCGGAGCATAACTACTGCTGGCTGCTCGATGCGCGGAATAAGAAGAGCCTGACCCTTGACCTTGAAGACGCTGCCGCTCGAGAGGTACTCCATGCACTCGTCGCGACTGCAGACGTTTTTATCACAAACTACTCTCCGCAACTGACCGAGAGGTTCCAGGTCCGATATGAGGACCTTTCCGCCATTCGTCCGGAGTTGGTATATGCCCATGTGACGGGGTACGGCGATGAGGGACCCGACACCAACAAGCCGGGCTACGACACCACCGCATATTGGGCGCGATCGGGATTGACGGCGATCATTTATGATCTGAGCGTGCAGACCGGCGCAACGCCTTGTGGTTCCGGCGACCATCCCGTCTCGCTTGCGTTGTTTGGATCTATCATGCTCGCGCTCTATCAACGCCAGCTGACGGGCCGCGGCGCCCGGGTCTCAACATCGTTGATGGCGACCGGAGCCTGGAGCAATAGCTGCCAGATTCAGGCCGCGATGGTCGGAGCGACCTTCCCCGCAAAACGAACGAGGTTTACTACACTCAATCCGCTGGTGAATCAGTATCAAACCAGTGATGCGCGGCGCTTCCTGTTCTGCTGTCTGGATACGAAGCGAGACTGGGGCCGCATTTGT
Organism: Acidobacteriota bacterium; assembly: GCA_040007555.1. Taxonomy (GTDB): domain Bacteria; phylum Acidobacteriota; class Blastocatellia; order RBC074; family RBC074; genus JANNRD01. Next base: position 653 of record JBDTUW010001130.1, read on the forward strand.
CGCGCCATCGAGCGTCCCGATCTAATAGATGATCCGCGGTTCGCGTCGCCTCACGCACGATCAGAGAATAACGAAGCTGCGATTGCGCTGCTCGATGAGGCGATTGGGAAGCGGACAATGGAAGAATGGGAACTGCTCTTCGGTGAGCAAGGCGTTGTCTGGGGCCCAATTCCTTCGATTGACCTCGTCGCAAAAGATCCGCAGATGATGGCAAATGGAGTCTTTGCCCAACTCGAACATCCAACTCTGGGTAAGCTCGTGACTGTCAACAACCCGGTCAACGTGGAGGGAACGAGCAAAGCGGCTCCACGGCTCGCGCCCGATGTCGGCGAGCATTCTCTGGAGATACTCCGAGAGCTTGGGTGCAGCGAGAGCCAGATCGACGATCTGATCCAACGCGGAATAGTTACAGCTCCTGATAAATCTGCTTAGGTGCTCCGCGTCTCCCAGGACGCATACGGAAAGATTCAGACGCCGTTGAGGACTTCGAGCACTGCCTCGTGCAGATGGCCATTGGTGGCGACTGCGTTGCGAGCTTGCAGGTCGCTTCCCCCGTCAAGATTCGACAGACGCCCGCCCGCTCCTTCGACGATTGGACCAAGCGCCGCGACATCGTGATACTCCAGTACCGGATCGATCATGATATCCGCTGCGCCGCAGGCGACGAGAAAATACCCAAAGCAGTCAGGATCATCAAAACTCCAAAGGCCTTTTGGATCTTGCTGGTGTTTCTCACCAACCAAGGAACTTTTTGCAGCGCAGTAGAACCCACCATCATAATGATGAACATCGGAATGGCTGTACCAATGGCGTAGGCCATGGTAATCAAAAACGCTTGTGCGGTCACCGTTCCTGTAATAGCCAAACTAATAACTGAAGCCAAAATTGGCCCC
>JBDTUW010001131.1:0-1545 GCA_040007555.1 Acidobacteriota bacterium
GGTCAGTCGTCAGTTACTAGTTCGTAGACAGCATCCACGCTCGAACTCACAGATGCCGACTTGAGTGAGTGCTACGAAGTGGCTGGCAACAGGGTTTTCCACTTGTCAGCGGATGTTTTATGCCAGTGAGTAGTTGTCAGTTCCGGTTGTCAGTTGCCAGTTGCCAAACTGACAACTGGCAGAATTGGCAACTGGCAACTGGCAACTCCCGGGAGTATGGCTGCTGCCACTGGCATTCGCCCCAGCGACCTTGCCGGGCAATCTTACCCGAAGCTCCCTCCTCTGCCTGATCCTGCACACAGCGTTGACCCTCGCGGTGCCTTTAGGGCGATCGGGACGCCGGAAGGGAACGAACTGATAAGGCAATGGAGATAGGCGGAATCTTCATCGCAGCTCACTCTGCGACCACCAGTCAACTGATCGCGTTTCCCGTCACAAGGACGAGTTTGGCTGATCCAGTCTTACCAAAGCAACTTCAAACCGAATTGCAGCTGTCGTGGAGAGTTTGCCTGAGTTGTGATGACGCCAAAACTTGTCGAAACGACGGACGTGTTTGGTGAGCCGAAGCGTGGTGTGTTGAACGCATTGAGTGCCTCCACGCGAAATTGGACCCGCAACTGCTCGATTGGCGCAAACTGCTTAAACAGCGACATGTCGAAGTTCTTGACTCCGTCATTTCGGATATTAACGAAGGAACTTGCATTCCCGAATGTGAACGCGGCCGGTTGCGAATACACACTGGTATCGAAGTAGCGTAGCAACCGCGCGTCCACCGGGCCGCTTAGATTCGGGTCCTTGCCACTTGTATTCGGCAGCGTCAACGGGTTGAACAGGCCCGCGGTGTTGCTGGCCGAAATGCTCAACGGCGTCCCAGTCTGGAAGGTCGTGATTCCATTAAACTGCCAGCCACCAATGATGGCATTGACAATACTATGTGTGTCGCTACCAAATCTGCGGCCCTTACCGAAAGGAAGTTCGTAAAGGTAACTGATGACGAATCGATGTGCGACATCGATTCCGGCCAATGATCGGCTGCGACGCAGATTGTAGCTGTCTTGATGATTGAGACCTTCCTCGATATTTTTCGCCCACGTGTAGTTGCCATCAATCAACAAGCCGCCTCCCAGCCGTTTTCCGAAGGAGATCTGAAGGGAGTGGTAATTCGAGGATGCACCGCTCGAGTAGAGTGGGAAGATATTTGTGAACTGCGGATAGGGGCGCAGCAGCTGTCCACGACTGATCGTTGGGGAAGTGAAGAACCCAAGCGTCCCCAGTCCAAAAAACGGGTTGGGAACCTGCTGATTCAACGCCGCACCGAGTGATAGATACTGTGCATCCAGCTGATTAAGGCTCAGTCCGCCTTCCCCATTGCGCGAAAGCTGTAGACCACGCGTCCCGACATAAGCAACCTCAACGTTTATCTGCCCGGGCAGCTCGCGCTGGATATTGATGTTCCATTGCTGGCTCCACGGCGTGACGGTGTCCTGCAGTACGGATTCGAGATTCGCCCCGACCTGCGTCAGCAAACCGTCTGCCGCACCCGGC
>JBDTUW010001132.1:0-1544 GCA_040007555.1 Acidobacteriota bacterium
TGCGAAGCTGCCAGTAAGCTGGGACGGAGAAAGCCAGAGCCCCAAAGGGGCGATGTTCATCAAGTAACTACTCCGGAGCGACATATTCCACGGTCCGCACTCATCGTCAGTTATTACTTCCCCCCGGCTGGCGGTCCCGGTGTTCAGCGCGTGACGAAGCACGTCAAGTTTCTCCGCGAGTTTGGTTACGAGCCGATCGTAGTGACGGTAACGCCCGAGGATTATGGAGGGCCGTCTGAACTGAAAATGCCGATCGACTACTCGCTTGTCGCGGATCTGCCCGAGGGCATCGAGGTTCATCGCGTACCATCACGGCAGCCATTTCGATTCCTCGGCAGGCTGCGTAGATTACGACTCGATTATCTTCGGGAGTTTCTGTTCCTGCCGGATACGGCGCTGAGCTGGATCAGACCCGTGCTGCGAACGGCACGCGAGATCGCGAAGCGCCGCACGATCGACGTCATTTACACATCGGTCAAACCCCATAGCGTCGCAGTCACGGGCTGGCTACTAAAACGTGCACTTGGAAAGCCGTGGGTGCTCGATTTTCGTGATCCGTGGACGCAGTATTTTCTCGCGACGTTTCCTTCGCGATTGCACTTCTGGATTGAGCAGCGGTTGGAGCGCTTTCTCCTGAAACGTGCGGATCACATCATCACTATTACGCCCACGGCGCGTCAGAATCTGCTCGAGTGGTGTCCGTTTCTCTCCCCGGAGAAGGTGAGCTGCATCACCAACGGATATGACGAAGAGGATTTCGACGCTGAAGCGGGACGCCGCCGCTCTCCTAATGGACACTTTCGCATGGTCTACGCCGGTGTCTTTTGCGGGGCGCCGGCGCCTGTTGGAGCGGAAAGGGAACGCCTCCCCGAGCGACTCTGGAGGCAGCTTCGACGGCGTCTCGCGTATTCGCCGCGTCAATTTGATCGGCTGACGCATTCACCCAAGTTCCTGCTTGATGCGATTCGTGAACTTTTCGAAGAGAGACCTGAACTACGAGGCAGGATCAAGCTTCTTCACATCGGGCCCTTCGATGAGAACAACGAGCGTTATGTGCGCGACCTGGGTCTCGAGGAAGCGATTGAGGCGCCGGGATACGTTTCGCACGATGAGGCGGTCGAATTGGTGAGTCGTGCCGATGCACTCTTCTTCTGTCTCGCCGACTCCCCAAGCGGCGAACGCAACGACTGCGTTCCGCAGAAAGTCTATGAGTATCTCGGCTCGAGGCGACCTGTGCTGGCGCTTGCCCCCGAAGGCGATGCGCGAGACTTCCTGTCGCGTGCAGGGACGGCACTGATCTGTCAACCGCGCGATCTCCCCGGGATCAAGGCCGGCGTGCTGGCCCTGGCGGAGGGCTCGTTCGTACCTGCGGCGAATGACGAATTTATTCGCACATTCCGACGTAAAGATTTGACCCGAAAGCTTGCGACGATATTTGACCGGCTGACAACGGAACGCCCATGAAGCCAACCGTGGCGGTGATCGTGCTCAACTATCAGGGTCGCACCTGGCTCGAGGCTTGTCTCTCCACTCTCCTCCGAACC
>JBDTUW010001133.1:0-1541 GCA_040007555.1 Acidobacteriota bacterium
GGGCAGGGACAAGCCCCGCCCCTACGGCCTTCGCGTGAGTCTTCCTGTTCTCCAATAGAGTGTTTCTGACGAGCTGGATGCCACTCGAGTCCCGAGATGCAAGACGTGCGTGCTCTGCATGTTCATGGTTTCTCTGTAAGCTTGCGCCTGGCCTGGTTACATCTAGGCTCCGCACGGCTATTTCATTTCGCAAGTCCTTCAGGAGGTTTCACATAAACTACAAATAGCGAGGAACAATATTCTGTTCCAGCATTTCACTGTGGGGTCAGTGCCGCCCGTCCCCGTCCTCCAGCGACACTTGTAGTGGCGTCCGGCAAAACAGATCGCTAGCGCCCTCATGAGGCTGCCTTGTCATCCCTTCGCACAGAAGCTAAACTCGCGTCCGGTAGACCACGATGGTGACTCGTCATCACCGCCTTCGGTGAACCGGAAGAAGAGATGAGAATCGCAATCGGTTCAGATCACGCCGGCTTCGAACTTAAGAATCAGGCCGTCGGCTGGCTTAGGGCTCTCGGAGAGGACGTGCTCGATATGGGCACAGATTCGACCGAACCTGTTGACTACCCTGATTTTGCGGAAGCAGTCGGAATTGCCGTCCGCGATGGCAGGGCCGCTCGTGGAATAGTTATCTGTGGCAGCGGGGTCGGTGCTTCAGTCGCTGCGAACAAGGTTCGGGGCATCCGCGCCGCACTCTGTCACGATACTTATTCCGCTCATCAGGGCGTTGAGCACGATGATATGAACATCCTGGTGCTAGGATCGCGCGTCATCGGGACAGAGCTCGCTCGCGAGTTGATCAGGGCCTATCTGGCTGCCGTCTTCAGCGGTGAAGAAAGACACGTTCGAAGGCTCGCAAAAGTCGCCGCCATTGAAGCGCGATTCTCAAAGTAGGAACCACACAAACAAAAGGAGCGCTTTGCATGCAAGTCGGCATGATCGGATTGGGAAGAATGGGTGGCAACATGGTCCGCCGCCTGATGCGTGGAGGGCATGAGTGTGTCGTTTACGATCTCAACCCGGAGAATGTCAAGAAACTCGAGTCTGAGGGCGCAGCACCCAGCACTTCGATCGACGACTTTGTGCGACGCCTGCAAAAACCGCGAATTATCTGGCTGATGGTTCCCGCTGGCCCCCCCACAGAAAGCGCGGTGACGGCGATCTCACAACGCGCCGGCAGTGAAACAATCATCATTGATGGCGGCAATTCCTACTTCAAGGACGACATCAGAAGAGCCGCCACGCTTACGGAGAAGGGCATTCACTATGTGGATGTCGGAACCAGCGGCGGAGTCTGGGGACTTGAACGCGGATATTGTCTGATGGTCGGAGGCGCCAAAGAGGCTTTCGATCAACTCGAGCCAATCTTCAAGACGCTCGCCCCCGGGGTGAGCGACGTGGCGCAGAATCCTGGCAGGCATCCGGAAAGCGGGACAGCGGACCAGGGGTATTTGTATTGTGGACCTCCCGGTGCCGGGCACTTCGTCAAAATGATTCACAATGGAATCGAGTATGGATTGATGCAGGCCTACGCCGAGGGCTTT
>JBDTUW010001134.1:0-1537 GCA_040007555.1 Acidobacteriota bacterium
GGTTCTTCCGCCAGATCGTCAGCCCAGGCTGGATCGCTCAGGTCGGGCGCGAAGACTATCTCACCGCCGCCAATAAAGCGGGCGTAATCGCCGCCGGGCTTGTACAGCGGGCTGTCGGCAGATACCGAGGAGAGCGTTTTGGAATTGACGTAATAGACGCCCTGATTATCCCAGAGCAGCCCATAGCTCTCGCCGCGTCGCAGATGGATGGCCATCGAATGATCCGGCAGCGGGGTCAGATGAGTGCGCAGCCAGCCTTTGGTGCGCATCTTCAAATTCTGATTGGCGGCGAGCACCAGCATCGGGTCTCGCTCGATGTCTTCGCTGGTCGCGATCCATCCCGCAGCATTGCGCACGTACCAGCCGTTGTTGACATCGAGCACATGCCAGCGCTCCTGGCCATCCGTGTCGCGCCACCACAATTCGGCAATAGTGTGATGACGCATCGGAATGTAGAGCCGACGCGCCTGCCGTCCAAGCGAGCGCCACATCGTCTCGTAAATCCGGGCCTGCCCATCACACCAGTGATTGCCATATACGCTGAGCATCTTGAGAGTATCCATCACAGGGACTTCGCGTCCGGGCGAACCTTCGTACGCAGAACCGCCGATCGTCATGACGCGGGTGATCCAGTCATAGAGCGCTAGTGCCTCTTCTTCCTCAGTGCGCGCGCGCTGCAAACGAATGGCATCTTCAGCGAATGAGCGCAGCGAGGAGGCGTCGGGCCATCGTTGGTTAGTGATCCTGAGGCCCTCGAGTGCGGGCCTCCTGGACAACCGCTTGGTTGCGCGCGGATGGCCGTTCGCCAAGGCAGCCGGCGCGATAAACGCCGGCAATGCCAAACACAACAATAGAGTCAGCAGGAACTGCTTCATTTGATTCTCTCCTCTTCTCTTTGTCGTTCGCTCCCTCGCACGGGCAGCTTCTGCACTACTTCACCGCCGATGTCGGTCAGGCAGAAATCGCTCACCTGATACTTATCAAGTGAGTTTCGTGTGATCAATCGCAGGGCAGTGCACGGTCGTCGCGTTCTGAGATAGATAGGTTCTTCATCATGCTAACCCACAAGAGTTGAGAGCAACCGCACGTCTCCTCTCGAAATCGACGAGGAGGGAATGAAGCGCCTCAATCACGGTGTGCCCGGAACGGTCAGCTCGTAGCGATGGAGGTGGCGGCGGTGCAATTGAAAAGCCTGATAGAGCCGCTCGGCTCCGTAACGCACTTCCGGAGTCCAGGCGTAGCTCCATGATTCGTTGTCGAGCAGCAGAGGGACGTGCGTTCCGGGCGGAGTGTCATCCGCCAGACGGATGACGCTCGTACGTTCCTTCGCGGATGTCCATTCGAGCTGCTTCTGTTCCTGAATGTCGGCGACCTCAGTGATTCGGGGCGAATCCGTGTAGACCTTTGCGCGATACCAGTTATTCTTATCAAACGGGTCCAGGCCCTGACGCAATCGCACCCAGATCGTTGCCTCTTCGCCGGGTTCCAAAATTCCATTGCCGTTCCCTTTGCCCTCCGTCACCGCCCGCGTCACGCT
>JBDTUW010001135.1:0-1532 GCA_040007555.1 Acidobacteriota bacterium
AGCTCCACCCTCGTCATACCACGCATGAGTCATGTTCTCGCGCAACCGGTCGTGGCTCATCGTGACGTGCGTGTCCTTTGCGCCATCATAAATACCGCTCTTCATGAGGAGCGCCTGATTGCGGCTTTCGATGGTGGGCTTCTGATATTTATCCTCGTGCGGCAGATAGCCCCAGGAGACGTATTTGCCAACTCCCCCGCCATATTTGTCGAGGCCGACGTCTAAACCCATCCTCCAATACAGACCGAGGTCCGAATTGGCATGCTCCGGCTTCTCATCCAGCCAGGCCATGAAATCATCGTACGTTTCGATCTCCTCATAGCGCTCAAGCGTACAGCCGAGCCAGACGGGTTCGAGCCACGTCGCCTTGAAATACTCGAGGATCGACCAGGCGCGCGTGACATCTGTTAGCGTCGGTGCGCACATCACTCCACCCGGGACCATATAGCTCGAATGCGGCCACTGCCCCCCGAGAAGCGCGTAAATCTCGACTGGCTTGCCCGAGATCGTCACCCCGACTTCATAGGACGTTCCCGTAAAGGGCGCGAACCGCTTGCACGCCTCCTCATAGTACTTGCTGCCCCGATATTTCTTGTTGGTCATATCGATCGCATACAAGCCATAGAAATAGCGTGGCTGGCTTTGAAGACTCTCGGTGATCTGGCCGAGGTTGCGAGCCAGGATCGCATTGCGGGGGACTTCAGCCTGCCAGGCGGTGTCGAGCGCCCAGGCGGCGCAGGTCAAATGCGATGCACCACAAATTCCACAAGCTCGCGGCGTTACTACCAGACCCGCCTGAGGGTCCTTATCACGCAAAATGATCTCGAAACCGCGGAAGAGTTCCGCCTGAGTCCACGCGTTGACGACAACACCGTTGTCGATGTCGACGCGTACATCAAGATCGCCTTCAACCCGACCTACGGGCGAAATATCCAAAGTCTGGACTGCCATTTCTTGTCTCCTTCAGGATTTCCCCTGCTTCGAGTTAGACGACGAAGATGTCCTGCTCGGCCCAGGCCGGAGCGGCGTTCTTGGCGGCTGCCGTCAGCGCCATATAGCCCTTTTTATCAACGCCAGTCGGCATCTCCCTGGGAATACCCATGACGGTCTGTGTCTTGAAAACTGTGCCCGGTGCCAGATCAAAGAACGGGAATTCCGGCTCGGTACAGCCAAGACACGGCATACCGGCGCGCGTCTTTGACGATTGACGATTCCAGAGAATCCGATTGCATGGGGAATGGGTCATCGGACCGCGGCAGCCGAGGTCATAGAACAGACATCCCTTTCTCTGTCCGAACTCGGTTGCGGAAACCTTAAACGCAAAGTGCATATTGCGGGTGCACCCGGTCTGCGTGAAGCTTTGGAAAAATGTGCGCGGTCGCTGGAACTCGTCGAGGGTAATGTCCCCACCCCGTCCCGTTGCGATTGCAATCACAATCTGTGTGATCCAGTCAGGATGTGCGGGACAGCCGGGAATGTTCACTACCGGAAGCCCGGATTTCGATTTGAAGTCCTTGCCGAGAAACCCGCCG
>JBDTUW010001136.1:0-1530 GCA_040007555.1 Acidobacteriota bacterium
TGAGCGGTATCGAATCGCTTCGGACTTCCTCAGAGCTCTCGCGACACAATCTGGGGGGCGGCACCTGTTCGCCCAATTCATCGAGAACTCTGGACGCGCTTTCTCGCTGATTGCCGACGAACTGCGCCATCAATATACGCTTGAGTACTATTCGACGAATGAGCGGCAGGATGGCGGCTATCGCGCCATTACGGTGCGCCTCAATCGCGACGATCTTCTACTGCGTGCTCGGAAGGGCTACCAGGCGCCCAACGCTGCGACTCGATGACGCGAAGCCTCGTCTCTTTCTTTCGGCCCTAACTATCCAACTTACGTTTCCAGCTTCACCGTCGGCTTTGTATTGGGCAATATCTTCTCCACAACGGCCGCCCCTTCCCCGCCCGGCTTGCGCATACCGTAGGCGTTCACCGCTTGCGACCGATTGACCCAGAGCGTGTAATACAAATGATCGGCGCGCGGGTCATCTGTGTTGGGATGCAACAGGATCGTCAATCCCAGGCTGTTGAGCTGCAACCACGGCACGATGATCGGTAACAGATCGTTCGTGAATCCAAAGTAGAACGACGGTGTCACGTGCGGACCGCGCGGCTCCAGGTTCCAATTCCCCAATTCGACTGGAAAGCGCTCCAACGACCAGCGGCGAATCAATACGGCCTTTTCGTAGTTGTCCTCGTCGAAATAGAAGTGGGCGTGGTAGCTCTTGATGTCCGTATACGGCCGCGGCTTCTTTGGCAGGGCTCGCTCTTCCCCCGGACGCAAGCTCAGCGGCTGAGGGGTTGCCTCCTTGTAGGTCTCGTATCCCCATGGACTCTTCCCCACATCGGGCGGTGGCACGATCGGCTTGAGAGCCGAGCTGCCCGGGGTGACCAAGTCCTGTCCTGCTGCCACGACACCTCCCGCGGCTAAGCCGGCTGCCGTCAGCCCGACCCCAAGAATCCTGCGTCGGGTGGGCGAAAGCAGATCAGCCCACTCCTGATCTTCTTCTGTGTTCTGGATGACTTTCGCTTCGTCAGACATAGTTCTCCCCCCTCATATCGTCATTTAACGCAGAGTCGCCGAGAAGCAAGAGACGCAGACGTGGAACGCCCCGCGGCGCCGCTGTGCCTCTGTGTGAATTTGCCCGGGCTAGGCCACCGGGATGAGCTTCCCGCTGCCGACATCGTACACGAAACCATAGATCGGAATATCGGCGGGCACGAGCGGATGGTTGCGAATCCGCTGCACATCCGTGGCGACACTCGAAGCCTCATCCTTGAATGTCAGCCAGTCCACAAAATCGCCTTCGGTCGAACCCGGCCCCTGACCGGTGTCGTGCCAGCCGCTTGAGTCCACCGAAGCCGTTTTTAAGCTGCTTGCCAGCAACCCGCGCATCACCTCGTCCGTGAACAGTGCCATTCCGCAATTCGTGTGATGGATGACAAACCATTCTCGTGTCCCCAGCAGTTTATACGAAATCACCAGCGAGCGAATCGCGTCGTCGCTGGCTCGCCCCCCGGCGTTGCGAATGACGTGAGCGTCACCCTCCGAGAG
>JBDTUW010001137.1:0-1530 GCA_040007555.1 Acidobacteriota bacterium
CGAGGATTATACGGCGGCGCTTTCACCGGCTCACCGGCGTCTTATCTTTGAGGAGTTCTTCTGGCTCTCACTCGCTCTCACGCTGAGACGCGGCGATCGACGATCGGAACCGAAGGGCTCCACGATCGAGATCAGCGACCGGGTCCGTGACGCGATCAGATCAATTCTTCCTTTCACACCAACAGGCGCGCAGAAGCGTGTGCTGAGGGAAATAGTCATCGAGATGGCAAGCGATCGCCCCATGAATCGCCTGCTGCAGGGCGATGTTGGCAGCGGCAAGACCATCGTCGCGATTCAAGCCATGCTCGTTGCAATCGAAAGCGGCTACCAGGCAGCGCTCATGGTCCCGACCGAGCTGCTTGCTGAACAGCATTTGCGAACGGTGACGGGAATTCTCGTCGGTACGCGCTACCGCATAGGCTTGTTATCGGGAAAGCTGCGTGGGAAAGAGAAATCAAAGATTCGCGAAGCGATTGCGACGGGAGAAGTCGATCTTGTCATCGGGACCCACGCGTTGATTCAAGAGGGAATCACCTTTGAGAAGCTTGCGCTGATTGTTATCGACGAGCAGCACCGGTTTGGGGTTCTGCAAAGGGCCGAGTTGAGGAAGCGCGGCCTCAATCCCGACGTGCTGGTGATGACCGCAACACCGATCCCGCGTTCGCTGGCAATGACGGTTTATGGCGATCTTGAGGTGTCGGTCATTGACGAGCTCCCACCGGGCAGGACTCCAGTTGCAACCCACGTAAGAGGCGAAGATCGGCGCGCGAAAATCTATGAATTCATCCGCGAACAGATTCATTTGGGGCGCCAGGCGTATGTCGTCTATCCGATCATTGAAGAATCGGAGAAGCTGGACCTCCGCAATGCGACGGAGATGTATCAACATCTTCAGCAGGATATTTTCCCTGAACTCAGTGTCGGTCTGGTGCACGGAAGGATAAAAGCCGCGGAAAGGGATGAGGTCATGAGTCGCTTTGTGGCGAACGAGGTCAATATTCTGGTGGCGACGACAGTCATCGAAGTGGGAGTAGATGTCCCGAATGCGAGTGTCATGCTGATCGAGCACGCAGAGCGGTTTGGTCTTTCTCAGCTTCATCAATTGCGCGGTCGAGTCGGGCGCGGGGCGGCGGATAGCTACTGCATACTGCTCGCGCAATACGAGCGGACCAGGGAAGCGCGCGAGCGGCTGCAGATCATGGAGGAAACGACCGACGGATTCAGGATTGCTGAACGCGATCTGGAGATTCGTGGTCCGGGCGAAGTGATGGGCACGCGGCAGTCCGGGTTGCCGGTGTTTCGTGTGGCAAATCTGGTTCGGGATCAACGAGTGCTTGCGGCAGCACGCAAAGAGGCTGAACACCTGCTTGCCGATTACAAGGCCGACGATGAAGTGAAGAATCGCGAGACGAGGCTGCTCGTCGAGCGAGTCAGAAACGAACCGCGGTTTGGACTGGCCGAGATTGGGTAGATATGAGTAGGGGCGGGCTTGTCCCTGCCCGCCTCTTCTTTCGGAGAATACCGTTTAAC
>JBDTUW010001138.1:0-1530 GCA_040007555.1 Acidobacteriota bacterium
GCCAAAGTTACCGCCATCTTCGATCTAATCGAGAAGGAACTCGGATCACAAAAATAGGAAAGAGCATGCTAGAGAAGTCCGAGTGGGGTCGCTCCGGGGTCAGAGTGGGGTTGCATCGTTTTCTCGGACAGTGAGTAAAGGATAATTAGGTTAGGTGTGATTCAAAAGCGATCGGACTCATGAAGGCAAGACTTGAGTGGAGTCGAATGCGGTTATAGAAGGTTTCAATGTAGTCGAAGATGGCGGTACGAGCGTTGGCCAGGCTGGTGAAGCGCCGATAATGGTAAACGAGTTCGTATTTCAACGTGCTCCAGAAGGACTCGATGTAAGCATTATCGTAGCAATTGCCTTTGCGACTCATCGAAGCGATCAATCGGTTTTGAGAGAGGACTTGGCGGTAGGCAGCGCTAGCGAACTGAGAACCGCGGTCCGAGTGAACGATGACCGGTGTGGTAGGGCGACGCAGCTTTAGCGCCATGCTCAAAGCGTCAATGGCCAGAGGAGCGTCCAGGTACAACCAGCCTTGAGCGGTGAGAACGCAAGTAGCGTCGGTGACCCAAACCTGATTTGGTCGCTCTACCCGCAGATCCTTCAGCCGGTTCGGCGCAATGGGTCCACCGTGGCGACTGTCTGTCGTGGCCACGCGATATTTCGAACGTTGCCGGGCAAAGAGTCGTTTCTGACGCATCAGCCGCGCGATATGCGATTGCGCCGACCCGGACAACCAAGCGCTTGCGCCAAACGGGGACTGCCATAGTTCTTTCGACTCTTCTCAAACTCTTCACAGATGCGCTCAGTTAAACGTGCGTTTTCGATCTGGCGCGGTCCCGGTTTGTCTGCTCGCTGTTTCCAGTCGTAGAAACCGCTGCGCGACACCAGGAGCGCTTCGCATAACCATTCCACTTTGTATTGGCCGCTCATCTGTTCGATTTGGGCATACCTCTGTGCGGCACTTCGGAGAGGATGCCCAGTGATTTTTTTAATACTTCTCGCTGCTCCAGGAGTTTCGCGTTGTCCTGGCGTAACGCTCGGTTCTCTCTTTCCAATTCTTCCACCCTGTGCTGCGATCCTCCTTCGGGTGAGGTGCTCTTGGTCTTGGTTATGCGCTGCAGTCGCGCCCAGCGCTAAAGCAGTGGCGGGCGGATCCCCAGCTGCGTTGCCACTTGGGCCGCACTGCGGCCGCTGTTGCGCCATAACTCCAGCGCTTCACGTTTGTATTGCTCGGTATACCGCTCTCGTGATTGAGCAGGTTTTCTTAACTGTGTTTTCATGTGGGTTCCTCGGGTTCTTGACCCTTAGCCCACTGTCCGTCAAATCAGTGCAACCCCACGTTGACCCATGTCCAGCCCCCGGCTGGTTCTGGCGAGCCAGGCGGTTGATAGCCTCCGATCCAGGGTCCAAAGGGTAAATCATCCCGCCAATAAGCTGGATCGTTCACTAGGTTAAAGACAAAAGTGTTTTCGGCGTCCGACAGAATGGTCGCCAGATAACCACCCCGAGCCACGGCCGCGGCCTGCGCTTCGTCCCAGG
>JBDTUW010001139.1:0-1529 GCA_040007555.1 Acidobacteriota bacterium
AACGCTCGAGATAACGTCGGTCGACGTTCGTAACAAGGGGCAGTTGGACCGTCTCTGGGTCAATCGAAGCGAGGTCCGCCGAGGTGACAAGATCGAAGTGCAGGCGTTTGCGCGAACGGAGAATGGTGGCGAGTATGTCGAGCGCGTCGTGCTTGAGATTCCGAAGGACGCGCCTTTTGGTGAACTCAAGGTCGTTGTCAGCGATGGGGGCGCGCTTCAGGCGAGCGAACCGCGGACAGCCATCACGCCGAAGTCGCTCGGACATCTCGTCCGAGAACTTAATCGCTTGCGCAAGCCCGATCGCTTGTACATTCGCCTCGAGCGCGTCGACGCCGGCGTGGTCATCAACAATGAGGAGCTCCCGAGCCTTCCGCCTTCAGTCCTGGCGACGCTGGGCTCAGACCGAACCGCAGGTGGGTACACGCTGACGCGCTCAGCGGCGATCTATGAGAAGGAGTTGCCTCCAGCAGATTTCGTTTTGTCAGGGCAAAGAACTCTGACGATCAATGTAGTCAATTGAGAAGAAGTGTCAGTTGCCAATTGCCAGTCAGTTGTCAGTTGTGCCGGGTTTGAAGCTGGAAATCGCCATCTGATAGTCGCCACCTGAGCAGGGGCGGACGCTCGAGAAATGATTGCTGGCCTGACGACCACCTGCCCGCGCCGACCAAACGACCCTCAAAATCAACGACTAACCAACTACTTGACCACCGGCCACCGATCGACAAGTGGCAACTGGCAACTGGCAACTGACAACTGGCAACTGGCGCAACTGACAACTGGCAACTGACGCAACTGACACAACTGACAACTGACAACTGACAACTGGCAACTGGCAACTGATAACTGACAACTGCTATGCGGACCAAATCTCGGATATTCCTCTCCTTCATTCTGCTTATCTCGCTGTTTCTCATAAATGTACAGGCTGTGGGACCCGTGTTTTGGCGAACGGGCACTCGAGCCGAGATCGAAAGAGGAGATGCCCGGGGCGTTTCAGTTGCCGACAACGGCCTTCTCACACTCGCACCCGCCGTCACCGAGATATTCGACACCAAACAGGCCTACGTCTGGTCCGCAATTGCGGATCGCACGGGCAATATCTATCTCGGCACAGGTCACGAGGGCCGCATCTTCAAGGTTGATGCTCAGGGAAAGGGCGCGCTCCTTTACAAGACGTCGGAACTCGATGTCATGGCGCTGGCGCTGGATGGTGGTGGCAACCTCTACGCAGGTACGGCTCCTGACGGCAAGGTCTATCGGATTGGGCCCAGTGGCGAGGCCCGGGTGTTTTTTGATCCGAAGGCCAAGTACATCTGGTCGCTGGCATTCGACGCTCAGGGCCGTTTGCTGGTTGGAACCGGAGACAAGGGGATCATCTATCGCGTCAACGCGGACGGTGTGGGCACTCCATTCGTCACCACGACACAGACGAATGTGACGGCCATGCGACTGGACGCGGCAGGCAACATCATTGCTGGGACGCATCCGGGCGGCCTCGTGCTCCGGATTGCGCCCGATGGGACCGTCTT
>JBDTUW010001140.1:0-1526 GCA_040007555.1 Acidobacteriota bacterium
GTGTGTGTTGTATCCCGCCATGATCGCCCGCATGCGATCGTGCACTTTCGCATACGCCGTGAGCGCTACCGCCGGCAGCCGATTGACACCATCCAACTCCATCGCCCGCACCTGACGGATTAGAAAATAGCCGTCCGCCTCTGGCATCTCTATGTCCGAAATTAGCACTTCCGGCCGCCAGCTACCATCGCGCAGACACGTCAGCGCTTCAGCGACCGATGATGCCGTTTTCACGTCCGCCTCGCGCTCCGCAAGGATTATGTTCACCAGTTCACGTCCGTCCGCGTCATCGTCGACAACCAGGACCCTCAAACCTGCAAGCGGCGGAGCAGAAGTAATGTTTGTGTCAACCGCCTCCGTTTCTCCCTCTCGGCTGGCAAGCCTTCCCGTTGCCTGACTCATCAAGCGAGGAAGTTTGATGGTGAACGTCGCGCCGCGCCCTTCCCCCGCGCTCTCGACCATCACCTCTCCACCGTGCAATTCCACCAAATGCCTGACAATGGCAAGTCCAAGCCCCAACCCTCCAGTTCGACGCGTGCTGGAGCTATCGGCCTGGCTGAAGCGATCAAAAATGAACGGAAGAAAATCGGGTCTGATCCCGCATCCGGTATCGCTGACCACAATCTCGACGTGAGAATCAACCCCATTCAGACTGACAACGATCCGTCCCCCAGTCGGCGTGAAACGAATTGCATTGGAGACAAGATTCCAGACCATCTGCTGCAATCGGTCTGAATCCGCAGAAACCGGACCGACCGCCTCATCCAGCGCCAGCTCGAGACTGATCGATTTCGCATCCGCAGCGGGGCGAACGGCCTCTACCGCGCTTTCGATGACGCCGGCCGGCTCGATCGCACGGATGTTCATTTGCAGTTTTCCTGTGATGATCCGCGACACATCCAACAGGTCCCCGACGATCAGATCCTGGGAGCGCGCGCAGCGCTCGATGGTTTCCAAAGCTCGTTCGGCCTCCTCTCCCTTGAGCCTGCCTCCTCGAAGCAGCGTCACCCAGCCAAGGATCGTGTTGAGAGGCGACCTCAGTTCGTGCGAGACAACTGCCAGAAATTCATCCTTCATGCGACTGGCTTTCTCAGCCCGAATTCGCGATTGCTGCTCCGCTTTGTAAAGCTGTGCACGTTCGATCGCCACTGCAATACGCTCCGCAGCAAGCTGTAACAGGCGCAAATCCTCCGGGGAGAAATGCCGCTGCGTTTTCGACTGTGCATGGATCACGCCGATGAGCCCGCTGGCAGCCATCATCGGCGCGCCAACAAGCGAACAAAATTTCTCTCGAAGTATCGGGCTGACGACAGGTATTTCCCTCAGATCGTCAATCAACAGCGGCTGACGCGTTGCGGCAATGCGTCCCGCGACACCTTCGCCCACGGGAACAAGGATGCTGGCCTCCACCTCTTCATCCATGCCAACCGCAGCGCGAACCCTGAGCGATCGTCGGTCATCGGTCAGCAGTAACATCTCGGCCCCATCGGCGCGCAGGGCCTCGCAAACACGCGACAACATCTCGC
>JBDTUW010001141.1:0-1523 GCA_040007555.1 Acidobacteriota bacterium
GCGTCTGTCGCGGGTTTTATGGGGCCAAGGAAAGTCGCAGCGGTCAGCTTGGAAAACGGCGAGCGATTAGACGCCGATCTGGTGATCGTCGGCGTCGGCGTCAAACCCGCGACGGACTTTCTCGCAGGGGTCAGGCTGCATAAAGACGGTGGCGTGCTGGTTGATGAACATCTGCGCGCCGCGGATGGCGTCTATGCAGCCGGGGACATAGCCTGCTTTTCGTCTCCGCTCACAGGCGAACGCCAGCGCATTGAACACTGGCGCACCGCACTGCAACAGGGCAGAGCGGCAGCGCACAACATGGCGGGGAAGGATTCCATTTATGATGCCGTGCCGTTCTTCTGGACGCGGCAATTCGATATTGGACTCTTATACGTCGGTCACGCCGCCAACTGGGACGAGATCATCTTTCACGGCGATGTGTCCACACAAAATTTCCTCGCCTTCTACGTGAAGGGTGGCCGCGTGCTGGCAGTCGCCGGGATGAACCGTGATCGCGAGATGGCCGCTGCCGAAGAATTGATCCGGCTTGACAAGATGCCAACGCCTGATCATCTCAGAGGAGGTCACCTAAACATTTTGGAATTGCTTCGCAGTCCGAGTTGAGGGCGACGCTTGATGATGGTGAAAGGAGCCTATTTATGACTGTCAGAACTATTTCTGAAGCGATGATTGACCAGACGCTGGCGGATTCATTTCCGGCCAGCGATCCGCCTGCGTGGACACTGGGGCTGGAGCCTCAATCAGAATTGAATGTTGCCGTTTCATCCTCTGTTGAAGGGCTGAACAACGAGCCTGGCTCAGCGATTTCGGGTGTAAACCCGCAGGATCATGAGGTGTTAATACGCTTTCCCGTCCCCGACTGTTTGCTTACCTTGGACTCGCACTACTGAAATAGATTGGAAGAATTCAGGGATTGAAGGGCTGTCTTGCTATGAAGGCCCGAGAGGGAATTTGATTGCTCCGTAGCGATCCTGCTGCGGAAAGGAGGCTGATGATGATGAAAGCAAAATTGGTCAAACGTGAAGAGATGATTGAACGGCAACAGGCCAAAGCCGCGCAACGGGCTCAGAAACAGGCGGTCAGACAGACGATGGGCGTCGTGGGCGATTGGATTGAATTTGGCCGCTCCCAGCGCATTGACCCGCGCGCGGCGTTTGCCGCACTGTTTGCTCAGCCGCGAGGTAATTAACCGGCACAATGAGCTACCGGCTGAAGGGATGATCAGAATAGAGCTGGTTGGCGATGAGCAAGGAAGAAATAACAGTTTGGACGATCGGACACTCCACTCGCACCAGAGAGGAGTTCCTGCACCTGCTCATTGCATACGAAATCCAGGCGCTTGCCGATCTTCGAAGATTTCCCGCTTCGCGCAAGTATCCATACTTCAACGCGGATGCGCTGTCTGCATCCATTTCTACCGGAGGGTCTACCGGAGGGTCAACCGCAGGGCCAGCCGAAGGCATTGAGTATGTACCGTTCCCGGAACTTGGCGGCAGACGCCGTCCACTCCCGCATTCGCG
>JBDTUW010001142.1:0-1523 GCA_040007555.1 Acidobacteriota bacterium
TGACCGCACGGAGTCGCCCGTCGTGCTTCTCGTTACTGGAGTAATAGGCGATCGTGTACTGGTGGCGCAGCTCGTTGGCGATCATTTCGAATGCATACGAAGTACTCTCGATCGTCTCCGCCTGATGATAGCGGGCGCCTGATTGCAGGACTAACGCCCGGAGAAAGTCACGCGCGATAAGATATCGATCGCGAGCAGGCTGTGGCGGTTTGGCCCCTGTCGCGCCCGTCTGGTTAAAACGCCAGACGGCCGGGGGAATGGGACCCTGGTGGTCCGCCGCGATCGCCTGGCCACCAGGCTCGAATGTGGCCACGGGAAATTGAGACTCGGGTACAGGGAATGAGCTGACGGGTCCAGGCAGACTTAGCGGCTTGAGAATGGGGCCGCCGTCGTTTCTTGTCTCATACTGAATCGCATAGGCAATAACCCCGGCGGTGGAAATCAGATCAAGTGTACTTTCGTACGTGGCCATCTTGCTGGCGGTATCAACGCCATCGCTCAGCACAACCAGGGCCTTTCTGCCTGAGAGGGGAGCCAGCTTCTCCCTGACGGTCATGACGATCGCGTCGTAGAGACTCGTCGCAAATCCGCTCTTAACGGATTCGATGGCTTGCTTGAGTTGTACCCGATCACTGGTCAAATCACTGACAAAGCGCACATTCTCGTCAAAAGTCACAATCATGACCCGATCCTTCGGCTGCAGTTGCTTGACAAAAGTAAGAGCTGCCTTACGGATCGCGCTCAGCTTGCGTTGCGTACTATGACTCGTATCGATGAGCAGAGCGACATCGAAGGGCGCCTCGGTTGAGGTGAAAGTGGAGATTTCCTGCCGGACGCCGTCCTCACTCACTGAAAAATCTCTCTGCGCGAGTCCGGAAACAAATTGGCCAAATCGATCGGTGACAATCACGGGAAGGGTTACGAGGGCGGTCCCAACCTTGATGACAGAGGGATCCTGGGGGTCCTGCTGCGGCTGAGTTTGGGCAGGATTCCGGCCGCGAACTGCCGGAGCGACAGCCGCGCTCGCGGCGATCGTCGCCAACACCGCCAGACTAAACCATAAACCCCTGGTCATCCTCATAGTTATCAGCTGTAGTTGGCAGTGCTTAGTCGCTCATATGCTCCCTCACCCGGCCCCAACGAAGATAGGCAGTTGGCGCACGAGGCGTGGGGCTAATCTGATTCTACCAAGCACACTGTAAGAAGCAAAGGTGGGGGTCACGCAAGCGACATGTAGAGAGGGCGTGCTGGGCCAGTGAGAGGCGAACGATCCGTCGAAGGCGAGCCCGCTCGAGGTCAATATTTAGCCTCAGGTCATTATTTAGATAGACACCTGAGGACACTTTCAGTATACTCACGGTCTATCTTACGCGAGCTATTTTTGCGGAGAATCTTGGCAGTCGTCCCGGCCTCACCCGGACTGTTTGAGAACCGCGAAGGGTTTGGCCCACGGGGGTCAAGGTATCGAGCGTAGAGAGTGGATTATTAGCCTGACGCCCAAAATAAACGACGGAAATCCAGGT
>JBDTUW010001143.1:0-1519 GCA_040007555.1 Acidobacteriota bacterium
CAAACGTTTCCCTACTGCAACGGAAGCGCGTCTTTCTGGCGGACGATGGGATGACTACGAAAGTATAGCTCGCGCAAGGCACGACGCTCCGTCGTTGCTCGAGGATTTTCGATGCCATCGGCATCCGCATCTCTGCTGCCGATCGATTCTCACAATGCCGCGACACAATCCTGTGAAATGCGATCACAATGAGCGCTCCCCCCAGGACAGATTCCTGATCGGCACCACTTCCTGTAACACTCGTCGATCTCATAATACGGTAGTCCGCTGGAGTTACTTGAGCGGATTCGAACGCACGGGAACATGGCGACTGCCCTATCAGTTGAACACACTATCCAATTGATGCCAATAAATACGAGTATCCGTTCGAATCACAGAAGAGCAGATTGCCGGGTGGACCAGCAACAGCGTGGGGAGCCGGCGCGCTCTACGCACGGCGGGATTGACGCTCGACATATTCGCGCAGCAACGCCGTCCATCCATGGCTGCCAGCTTTTGCCCGTATATCTGAAGTTAGCCACGACCTCGGTGTTGTAGCTGGAGAAACCCATCCAGTTGGGTTATAGTCTCGGAGATGAATAGAAGGCATGGCCAAGGTCTGGGAAGAGAATGGGTTCTCATTTCAAGTCTGGTCAAACGACCATCGCCCCGCCCACGTCCATGTGTTCAAGTCGCGGGGCGAAGTAGTTATTTGGTTGGGTGATGAGAGAAGGGTGCCCACCATCAGGGAGATTCGGGGCAAGCTGAGCGATCGTGACGCAGTCAAGGCACTGAGGATTGCAAGAAAGATGCAACCCGTCCTGATTAGGAAGTGGCGAGAAATCCATGGGTGAGAAGAGGATTCAAAGATCGGGGTATTCAGAAGATGAGGCCATGCGTCAAATCGCTTTGGCGAGACGCACGGGTCAAGCCTTAGATAGAACAGAGCCAAAGGCAACTAAGGCATATTACGACAACGAAATGAACCGCGTGGTCATCGAATTCGAGAATGGCAGTCTGCTCTGCATACCAAGTGCGCTTATTCAAGGTATCGCAGATGCTCCAGGGGAGGTGATTGCTGATCTTGTGTTGTCATCGACGGGAACAGCCTTGCGATGGGAGAAGCTCGACGTGGACTTAGGTGTGGCCGGGCTCGTTTCCGGCGTATTCGGAACGCGAGCCTGGATGACCGAGCTTGCCAGCCGCGGTGGTAGGGCTAAGTCTCCCTTGAAGGCAGCCGCAGCCAGGACAAATGGTCGCAAGGGTGGCCGCCCCCGCACGCTTACCGCCGGAGCACACGTCCCTCCAGTGAAACAACCGAGTCAGACCGTTCTCCAAAACCCGGATCAGACACCCCCTCGATCGGCTACTCCTGAGGCACGATCCCAAAAGCGCAAATCCCGCCAGCGGGTTACGCCCAAGTGAGTTCCGCGCAAAAGCGAAACAATTGCGGCTGACATATCAGCCGAGTCGCCTCGCCAACTTAGCCTCCTTCGATTGATTTTTCATCGATACATATTTAGTGTATAGGCATTGCGCG
>JBDTUW010001144.1:0-1517 GCA_040007555.1 Acidobacteriota bacterium
GGCACAATTTCGTCGCCCTCACTATCCCCGACGACCATCCCGCTCGAAATCCGCCGCGCCTACACGGTCAAAGGAGTCCCCGTTTCAGTCAAGGCAGTGGCCAACGTCAAGATCAAGAGCGATGAAGTCTCCCTGCAAGCGGCGGCGGAGCGGTTTCTCGGCATGTCGCTCCCTGAAGTGCAAAAGGTCATCTTCCAGACACTCGAGGGCCATCTGCGCGCAATTCTCGGCACGCTGACCGTTGAAGAGATCAATAACGACCGCCAGAGCTTCGCCCAAAAGCTGACGAGCGAAGCGGCGACGGACCTGGAGCGTATGGGAATCGGCGTCGACGTCCTCATCATCCAGGAAATCAGTGACGATGAGGGCTATCTGGACGCGCTCGGCAAACGGCGAACGGCGGAAGTCAAACGCGATGCGCAAATCGGTGAGGCCGAAGCGACGCGCGACTCAAAGATTCAATCAAGCCTCGCCATGCAAGAGGGAGAGAAAGTGAAGTTGGACACCGATGCCAACATTTCTCTCGCGCATCGCGATCTCGAGGTCAAGAAGGCTCAGTACGAGTCCGAGGTCCAGCGCGAGCGCGCCACAGCGGAACAGGCTGGACCGCTCTCAGGAGCTAAAGCACGCCAGGCCGTTGTGGCAGAGGAGATCCGCATTGACAGAATCCGCACCGAGGAACAGATCGCGGTGCAGGAACAGGAGGTCATGCGGAGAGAAAAGGAGCTGGAAGCAACCGTCATCAAACCAGCTGATGCCGCGCGCACCGCAGCGATTCTAAAGGCTGAGGCCGCTAAGCAGGGAGCGATCCTCGAAGCCGAAGGCAGGAGACAGGCGCTGATCTCGATGGCGGAGGCGGAGCAGGAACGTCTCCGGATGGAGGGTCTCGGCCGCGCATCGGCGATTGAGACGGAAGGTAGGGCGCAGGCGGCAAAGATTGAAGCCACCGGTCTGGCTCAGGCAAAGGCGATCGAGGCGCAGGGTCTCGCCGAAGCCGTCGCGATCCTCAAGAAGGCCGAAGCGTGGAAGCAGTTCAATGAAGCAGCACGCCTTCAGACCATCCTCGAAAAACTGCCGGCCATCATTGAAGCATCAGCCGCTGTCTTCGGCGCCGTTGCGGCACCGCTCGGAAACATTGACAAGGTAGTGATGATCGAACAGGGTAACGGAGGTGGTGAGGGGCAGAGTGGAATGAACCGCTTCGCGGCCACCGCTCCGTCGGTGATCTTCGGTCTGTTGCAGCAACTCGAAGCACTCGGGATAAACGTCCCCAACCTGCTCTCGCAGCTGGGCGTGCAACCACAGCCCGTCACCGAAGTCGCCCCGGCTCCGACGGCTTCGCGTACGACTGATCCTTTGGATACAGTTTCGTAGTTGCCAGTTGTGAGAGATAACGCAGAGGTCTTAGTTCTTCAGCGATTCGATGAGCGTTTGCTTCTGTCGAGTCGCCTCCGGCGAGAACCAACTCTCGATGAACTCGTCGAGGATTTCGCGGTCGCTGACATTCGGTCCGGTGT
>JBDTUW010001145.1:0-1511 GCA_040007555.1 Acidobacteriota bacterium
GCAGGGTTCCCGCGATGCCCTCGGCCAGCGCGGCGCGCGAAAGATCGCGGCTCACGACGGCGAGCCGGCCATCGCGGCCGCCGGAAAGCGAAGCCAGTTTCATTTCGCGCCCGAACCCTTCTGCTCACAAGTACACACAGCCAAACACGGACACACCAAAATAAGACAATGAGCAGTGAAACCGCCGATGCAGTGCGCCAGGTGATGATGCATGTCACGGACTTTGACCCCGAACATGTCCTCGTTCTCTCCGGTGATCACCTATATCAGATGGACTACCGGAAATTCCTCAAGGAGCACATCGAGAGCGACGCGAGCGTCTCGGTCTCGGTCATCCCTGCCGAGGAGAAGAACGCATCGAGCTATGGATTGCTCAAGACGGCAGCAGACGGCCGGATCATTGAGTTCTGCGAGAAGCCGCCAGCTGACCAGCTCCCTGCCATGCGCGTCGATACGACAACCTTTGGACTGAGCCGTGAGGAAGCGGAGCGTCGACCGTATCTGGCATCGATGGGAGTTTACCTGTTCAAGTTCTCGACCCTTCGCGAGATGCTCAAGGACGATCAGTACACCGACTTCGGTGGCGAGTTGATCCCTGCCGCAATCGAGAACTCGAAGGTCCAGGCACATCTCTTCGATGGATATTGGGAAGACATCGGAACGATCAGCGCCTTCTACAACACCAATCTCGACATGGCCTCGATCATGCCGAAGTTCAACCTCTTCGACGCCGACGCCCCGATCTATACCAGACCGCGAGTTCTTCCCGGGTCAAAATTGATCGACTGTGATATCAGAAGCTCGATCGTTTCGGATGGGTGCATTCTCAATCGTGTCTCGATCAGCAATTCGATCATCGGACTCCGGTCGCGTATCGAGAACTACGCGCGCATCGAAAATGCGCTGCTGATGGGTGCCGATTACTATCAAACACTGGACGACCTCGAGCTTGAACGCCGTCGTGGTTTGCCCTGGATTGGGATTGGGGAAAACACCTTCATCCGGCGCGCTATCGTTGATAAGAACGTGCGCATCGGCTCCAATGTGCGTATTCTCAACGAAGCTGGGCGTGACCACTTCGATGGGGAGAATTACTATATCCGCGAGGGCATAGTGATCGTACCGAAGGGAGCGATCATCACCGACGGGACGATTATCTGAAGATATTCTTGAGCAGGCATGATGTGAGGCCGCGAAGGGTGCGACGGCGTCTCGGGAGAAATCGGAGCCAATGTCAGTCAAGCATCCCGCCGACAGTTCCCCGGTCGCTACCATCGTCATCGAGCCCCCTGGTTTCAAAGCGCGCCTGCGATATTACTGGACGCTGATCGTCGCCGCGCTCTGTTTTGTCTTCATCGGAATTCCCATCATCATCATCGGCTACCTGCTGCGCTGGCTCTTCGGTATTGAAGACTTCATTCATCCATTCGCCAAGTTCGGATGCCGTCTATACCTTCGGTCGGCGGGCGCGCGCATCCAGGTCAGCGGCATCGAAAACCTGACCCCGGGTC
>JBDTUW010001146.1:0-1510 GCA_040007555.1 Acidobacteriota bacterium
AAGCGATGGATTGCTGATCCCTGATCCCTGCCCCCTGATCCCTGACCCCTGCCTGTGCTATTATTCGCCCACTAAGTGACAAAATTCCTGCACATTGCGGACATTCACCTCGGCATTCGGCGCTATCGGTCGGATGAAAGGACGCGCGATTTTTTTCTTGCCTGGAAAGACTGTCTTGAGAAGTACGCCGTTCGCGAACAGGTCTCCTTTGTCCTCATCGCTGGTGATTTTTTTGATGTTCGCCGGGTCGAACCGCAGGCGATGAATCAGGCCATTGCCGGGCTTGAGCTACTTCGCGACGCAGGTATTCCGGCCCTGGTGATCGAGGGCAATCACGATCAACACGAAGCAACCAGTCGGTTTAGCTGGCTGAGAAGTCTCTCTCAATGGGGTTTTCTCAAACTGCTCGAGCCGGAATACCGCGACGGACGTCCCTCTTATTCGCGGTGGGACGAGGAGCGCCGCGAGGGGTCATTCATCGATCTCGATGATGTGCGCGTGTTTGGCTCCAGCTGGTATGGGTCGACCGGCAGTCTCATGCTCCCAAGACTCGTCGATGAACTGCGTCCTCACCGAAGTCACCAGCATTTCAATATCCTCATGCTGCATACGGACGTTGAGGGGCAACTCAATCGTCCAATCCCGGCCGTGAGCGTCGAGAAACTATCGGAGCTGAAGGCAGTCACCGATTATCTCGCTCTCGGTCATACACACAAGAACTTTGAAATCGACGGTTGGATATTCAACCCCGGCTCTCTCGAGGCCTGTAATGTCGATGAGTTCGACTACCGGCGGGGCGCGTATCTGGTAGAGCTGATAGACGGCAGAGCGCGGGCGCGCCTGGTAGAGGATTACTACCGAAGGCCAACTCATAGCCTTCAGCTCGATGTCAGCGCTGACATGACTCCTGAGATCGTCGAGGCAGCGCTACTAACCAAACTGGAGCGGGAACTTGGCCAGGTAGAGGCCGCTCCGGAGGGGCCAGCGCCGATCATCGACATAGTCTTTCGCGGAACGCTCGGCTTCGATTCAGCGCTGCTTGAGGTCAACCGCCTGCGCGACGACATCCGGAAGAAGTTCGATCCGCTGCTGGTGCTCGTCCGCAACAAGGCACTACCCCACGAGTACTCAGTCGCAAGCGGACTTGCAGAGCACATCAGTCGTTCAGAACGAGAGCGCCGCGTAATCGAGGAGCTCATTGGCCGCGACGCTCGTTTTCGCAACCGGGCCGCCGAAATGACCAGCCTGGTGCTAGAGGCCAAGAGAATGGCTCTCAACGACGAGGATGGTTCGCGAATCGCGGAGCTGATTGCTCACCAAATCGCTACAGTCCTCCCATCCTCGCAAATCTAGCGTCTTCCAATCGACGAGCCGGCGAATTTCGTGAAGTCTTCCCAATTCATGATGCTTCAGGCAGGGGCTGGCTGGAGTTTTCGTCGGACATCCGTGACAATATCGGGAGCGTTGCGTCGATCATTCGAGTATCGAGGTCAAAGCGGGTCCCTGTGGG
>JBDTUW010001147.1:0-1506 GCA_040007555.1 Acidobacteriota bacterium
CTGCGCGGCAAACCTGGCTGGGGCGAAAACATGGCGTTTGTGACGACTATGGTCAACACGTTTGGCGGGCGATGGTTCGATATGAATTGGAATCCGCAGCTGACCACGCCCCCCTGGAAAGAAGCAGTCACCTTCTACACCGACCTCCTGAAGCAGTACGGACCGCCCGGATCAAGCTCAAACGGCCACAATGAAGGCCGTGCACTCTTCGCCAATGGCAACTGCGGAATGTGGATCGATGCCACGTCGGCAGCCGGCTACATCTATGACAAGACCCAGAGCAAGGTCTTCGACAAGACGGCATTTACCAGCGCGCCGATCGCCAAAGTCCCCAATGGCGCCGGCTGGGCCTGGGCATGGGGACTCGCGATTCCCAAATCCTCCAAGCAAGCTGATGCTGCACGGCAGTTTTTAAAATGGGCGACCAACAAAGATTACGTGAAGCTGGTAGGTGAGAAGGAAGGCTGGACACTTGTCCCGCCGGGAACTCGGAAATCGACTTACGAGAATAGCCAGTACCAGAACGCTGCCCCGTTCGCTGCCTTTGTGTTGAAAGCAATCCTTGCCGCCGACCCAACACATCCGACGGCTGAGCCGGTGCCCTATACCGGGGTACAGTTCGTCGCAATTCCAGAGTTTCAGGGGATAGGGACGCAGGTTGGCCAATCCATTTCCGCTGCGCTCGCCGGACAGATGTCAGTCGATCAGGCACTCGAGACCGCGCAACGCGCGACCGAACGAACCATGAAAGCCAGGTGATTCTGGATTTTGGATTTTGGATTTTAGATTTTGGATTGAAGAAGGAAGAGATTTGCGATTGTGGATTTTTGATTGCAGAGAGCCGAGCCGGGATCTCTGAGCGATTATTGCAGAGCGACTTGATGCATATTTGATTGTCGATTGCGGAACGAGCCCACTTGTGGACTGATTGTGGACTGATTGCAGATGAGTTGACCGTAGACTTTGGATTTCGCACCTCGATCCAAAGTCCGGAAAGCCACCTTGGCAGATATGAGATAAAGAGGTGCGTGGATGAATGAACAGGAGTTTAAGAATAGAACAAGGAATCTGGCCCTACGAATAATCAAACTTGTAGAGGCATTGCCCAGGGGCCAGGTTGCTGACGTAATTGGCAGGCAGTTGCTTAGGTCGGCGACATCTGTCGGAGCAAACTACCGGGCAGCCTGCCGCGGCAAATCTGAAGGCGACTTTGCCCACAAGCTGGCGATTGTTGAAGAGGAAGCAGACGAGAGTCTTTACTGGATGGAACTTCTTATCGAGGCGGGCATCGTCTCGCAGGCCAGGCTGACGCCTTTGATGAGTGAGGCCAACGAGATCATAGCCATGACCGTCGCATCAATTAGAACTCTACGCCGTAGGTCGCACTCTACGCTGCAAATAGCACTCTACACTGCAAGTAACACTCTACGCCGTGGTAGAACTCTGCGTCGCAGGTAGAAGGCTAAACTAGATACTTCGATGTGGGATCGGGATTATTTTGGATTT
>JBDTUW010001148.1:0-1503 GCA_040007555.1 Acidobacteriota bacterium
GTCATGCATATGCTCGATGTCTATCCACCCTGGAACGAGCCGATGAATGACGCCAGTGACAATCTTCTGGCATTCGGTTATCGATCGGTATATGCCGTGATCGGCAGCTGCATCGCAGCCAGGCTTGCACCATATGCCCCGATGCGGCATGCACTGACGTTGGGTGTCGTCGGGCTCGTCCTAAGCACGCTCGGTGCTGTCGCGGCAATTAAAATAGGCATGGGTCCAGTCTGGTACCCGATCGCGCTCGTAGTCACCGCCTTACCCCTTGCCTGGCTTGGCGGCGCACTCTATCAGAGATGGCAAAGCTGGCAAAGATGACACGGCACGGCCCTACTACCTTGCTCGACGAGCATGAAGGGAAGACCACGCTCACCAGCACACAACTCTTTCCATCACAGGAAGTCCGCGACATGCTCATCAAGGCCGGGATGGCGAGCGACGCGGCTGAGAGCTACGATCTGCACGCAGAACTTCTCGAATCACTTTGATTTTGGATTTTAGGTTTCGGATTTTGGATTGAAGAGAAGATGGCAGATTTTGGATTGTTGACGGCCTGATTCTGCATTCTCTCCCCCAATTCAGAGATCCGGGAGATGGGACGACGGCGGAAGCCCCCCCTATGGACAAAGATGAAGTACTGAAGTGGATGAAGAAGGAAGGCACTCAGCGCACCATCGATGGCATGGCACGTTATGGCATTGTCGCCAAGCATGCGTTTGGGGTAACGATGGCACAGCTGAAATCGCTTGAGAAACGGATCGGGCAGGACCAGGCGCTATCCCTGGCGTTGTGGGAGACCGGATGGTACGAAGCGCGACTGCTCGCGGCACTCGTTGGCGACGCGGAGCGAGTGACGCGAAAGCAAATGGACGCGTGGGCTGAGAGTTTCGAGAACTGGGCGGACTGTGACACAGCCTGTTTCAAACTCTTCGATAGGTCGCCGCTCGCCTGGGAGAGAGCGCTGCGGTGGTCGGCCTCACCTCGTGAGTTCGTCAAACGCGGCGGCTTCACCCTCATGGCGTGTCTCGCACTTCACGACAAAGCTGCTCCCGATGAGAGATTTATCCCATTTCTCCCGCTCATCGAAGAGGGCGCCCACGATAAACGCAATTTCGTCAAGAAAGGCGTGAACTGGGCGCTCCGTTCAATTGGGAGGCGTAATCTGGCGCTCAACACTGCGGCACTGGAAGTAGCCACGCGATTCGCGTCCTCGAGGGAAGCAGTATGCCGCTGGGTAGGAAAAGATGCGCTTCGCGAGCTGTCGAGTCCGAAGGTGCAAGCGGCACTGTCGCGTCCGAAGGCTGCCAGCATGAAGCCCGCACCTAAAAAGCGATGAGATCCAAGGCTGATTTTGCACGCGACGGTCTGCGGTAGTACGAATGCAAAGACTGTAAGGACTGCGGGAACAGCAGGGACTGCACTGGAGTCTGGCCTTTTCCGCCGCGCTCGATCTTGGAGTGCGCGCGGCTTGCCGCCGCTTTTCTTCGCTGCACCTTGGTG
>JBDTUW010001149.1:0-1503 GCA_040007555.1 Acidobacteriota bacterium
CGCTTTGTCCTGCTTCTACGGCCAAGACCAATAGATCCAGCGCGGAGGGCAAACCTCGGCGCATGCGATCACCACGGGCGCGGGCGACGTATTCGAGCACGCGGTCGGGAATGAGAAAGCCAAAGCCTAATCCGCAAAGTGCAGCGAGTGAAGCGGCGTTCCCGTCGTTAAACGTGAAGCTAGCCCAAGCGCCCGCTACACCGAGTGTGAACGCAGTAGAACATTTAATGCCCAAAAACATCGATACAGCGGACGGCCAACGATAGCCGGCAATCAACAAAAGCTTACGTGCCGACTCGCGCTGCGAATTGCCTTCTGGAATCAGTCGGCCAATCATGCTGAAGACGTCGAGCATGGCGCCTTGCGCGCCTGCCAGGTCCGGCTGATTGAGGACGCTGCGGGTCGGGATAGCGTCAGAGTCCTCCTCGCCTGCGGCCCTGGAGGGGCGCAAGACGAAGACATAGCCAGCGGCACTGACGCTCAACAGCGTAAACAGGAAGAAGGAAATGAGCAGCGCTGTGGTCGTCATAGTTTAATGTCCACCAGTTTGCGGATGATGAAGTGCGCGGCCACCAGACAGCCTACGGCCATCGCGATCATGGTTTTGCCCCAGGGATCGTTGTACAGGACCATCATGTAGCCCGGACTCACGATCATCATCATGGTTGCGATACCGATGGGCAGAAAGGTCAGCACAGCTCCGGTTAGCTTGCCGTGTGCGGCCAGCGCCCGGACTTCGCCTTGCAGAGCGAGTCCTTCACGCATGGTCATGGCGAGATCGGCCAGGACTTCGTTGAGTTTGCCGCCGGTGCGCGAATGCAATGTCACGGCCGAGCCAAAGAGATTGACTTCCAGTAACGGCATGCGTTCGCCCAGCGTTTCCAACGCGCGCTGCCAGCCCATGCCTAAGTTTGCTTCCACCGACACGCGACGCATTTCCGTCGCCATCGGTTCCTGCGTGTCTTTGGCGACCAGTTCAAACGCAGCCGAGATCGGATAGCCTGCACGCAGTGCACGCGCGAGCGAGTCGAGCACGTCGGGGAACATCTCACGGAACTTGCGGAAGCGTTTGTCGCGTAGGCGGAGGATGTACCCGTAGGGAGCAAACGCCGCTCCCATGCCGACCAGCAAAGCCGCCCAAGCGGGGAAAAACGTGCTGACCAACAGGCCCGTTACCGTGACGCACAGCAGCATCGCGAGGGTGACTCGCCCGACGGACCATGTCAAATCGGCTTGGCTCAGACGCTGCTGGAGCAGGTCCATGAAATCGAAACGGGCAAGCAGGTTTTGCCAGAAATTCAGCGTGCTAAGGCGCTCGGTGCGAAACAAAGGAGAGTCTTCATCGAGACCTTCCAACACTCCCTCACCGCGCTTGGCTTCATCGGCTTCGGCCGCGCGTTTTACAAACGCCATCCACGCGATCCCGACCGCGATGGCCAGCACCAGGAAGATAACGATGAAGAAACCGAAAACCGAAAGGATCAGCATGGCTTACTCTGAGAA
>JBDTUW010001150.1:0-1502 GCA_040007555.1 Acidobacteriota bacterium
GGGAATGCGCGGGTATTACGAGCGATGGCGTGGCGCATCTCGCCGTCCTGCCCAACCTGCGCCATATCTCACTGGGTGGTTCCGGAGGCGTCTCGCGTGACGTGATCGGAATCTTTCCCGAATCGGTCCTCGTCGAGTATTGGTAATCGACACCGTTACCCGAGACACGTACGAAGGCAGCGCCTTAGAGGGCGGTGCCGCAGTCTGCCTCGCCGGGATCGCCCGGGTGTTTTTGGAAACCGGATAATAAAGAAGGTAAGAACATCATGCGTCATAAAGAGCGCCATCGCTCGCAGAGAATTGGATGGCTTCGAGCGGCGGTCCTGGGTGCAAACGACGGCATCGTATCCACAGCCAGTCTGGTTCTTGGTGTCGCCGCCTCTGGAGCCACCAAAAGCGGCGTCCTGATCGCAGGAGTCGCTGGTCTCGTCGCGGGTGCGATGTCCATGGCTGCCGGCGAATACGTTTCGGTAAGCTCGCAGGCAGACACAGAAGAAGCGGATCTCGCGCGTGAGCGCCTCGAACTTGCAACCGATGACAAGAATGAGCGACGCGAATTGGCGGGCATTTACGTTGCCAGAGGGCTGGAGGCGGGTCTGGCGAAGCTGGTTGCAGACCAGCTGATGGCGCACGACGCCCTGGGCGCCCACGCCCGCGATGAACTTGGCATTTCCGATCTCCAGCGGGCCCGTCCCGTTCAGGCGGCGTTCGCGTCCGCCGGCACCTTCTCCATTGGTGCCGCAATGCCGCTTGTGAGTGTGCTACCCGCCTCCATTGCGACTCTCACACCGATTGTGACGATAACTTCGCTGGCCTTTCTCGCCATCCTGGGAACGGTTGCCGCTCGAGCTGGAGGAGCCTCCGCCTCAATCGGAGCACTACGTGTGACCTTCTGGGGCGCGATCGCGATGGCAATCACATACGGAGTTGGAGCTTTGTTTGGTGCCGTCGTTTAGACTCGGGGTGCGCATTCCCTCATCTCACGCCACAGCGGATACATCAAGGAGCCTGCTTCGTTCGTACCACCATGGACACATCGAACCCGGCTTTAGCTGCATTCTCGAGCAGCCGCTGGTATATCGCAGCGTCCATTTGTGGCGTCCGCGAGAGTATCCACAAGTACTTTCGATCAGGCGTTCCGACCACTGAATAGCTGTAGTCGGGCGCGAGTTCGATTATCCAATAGTCTCCCCAGACAGCCGGCAGCCAGGACAAGAAGGCCGGCGCGAATCGAACCTTGAGTTTAGAGTTGGCTCCGCTCGGATCTGCGAGGCGCGCCTTCCCTTCCGCCTGTTCCACCTGTCCGTTAGCCTTGCGACACTCATTGACAACCTTCAACTCGCCCTGCTCCAGCAGCGAGTAGGTAGCGACAACTTCCCCGGAGCAGCTCTTTTGAAACGAGTTAGGCAAGCGAGCCAGTTCATACCATCGCCCGGCATAGCGTACAAGATCGACCGTCGGCACGACCTGCAGGGTTTTGTTGGCGTCATCTGACATAGTCA
>JBDTUW010001151.1:0-1501 GCA_040007555.1 Acidobacteriota bacterium
GCCGGATTCTTCGGGTGTGCCGGATTCTTCGGGTGTGCCGGATTCTTCGGGTGTGGAGGTTAGCTTATGGTTCAGATGCGTTCGATTCTCGATGTGGCTGACAATTCGGGAGCGAAGAAGATATCGATGATCCTTCCGCTGGGCGGCAATATCGGGAAGCGCGCGAGCCTTGGCGATGTCATCACCGCGTCGGTGAAAGAAGCGAATCCTGATGGGGCGGTGAAGAAGAAGCAGGTTGTCAGAGCGGTCATCGTCAGGACGCGCAAAGAGGTTCGCCGCAAGGATGGCTCATATATTCGCTTTGACCAGAACGCGGCGGTTTTGATCAAGCCGGATGGCGAGCCGGTTGGGACACGCGTCTTCGGTCCGGTGGCGCGCGAACTGCGCGAGCGGGGCTTCATGAAGATTGTCAGCCTTGCTCCCGAAGTGATCTGAGAGAAGAGGCAAATATGGCAACGAGAGTAAAGATCAAAAAGAACGACCAGGTACTGGTGACTGCCGGGCGCTCCAAAGGCAAACGAGGCCGCGTCATCGAGGTCCAGACCGGCACGATGAGGGTCGTCGTTGAGGGTGTCAACCTTATCAAGAAGGCAGTCAAACCGAACCGGCAGCGCGGGATCGCAGGAGGCATCGTCGAGCGTGAAGCAGCAATTCACATCTCGAACGTGCTCGTGCTTGATCCCACGACCAGGAAGCCGACCCGCATCGGTTATCAAATCCTTCAGGATGGCCGCAAGGTTCGCATCGCGCGCAAGAGCGGCGAGGCGATTGAGTAAAGGCGAGGAAAATGGCTCCACGACTCAAAGAAAAATACAAGAATGAAGTAACTCCGGCGCTGACGAAGGAGTTTTCCTACAAGAACCCGATGAGCGTTCCGAAGCTCGAAAAGATCGTCATCAACATGGGTCTTGGTGAGGCAATCGCCAACGCGAAGATACTGGATGCCGCGGTTGCGGACCTGACGATCGTTGCAGGTCAGCGCCCCGTCATTACAAAGGCGAAGAAATCGATCGCGGCGTTCAAGCTCCGTGAAGGCATGAGCATCGGGACGATGGTGACGCTGCGCGGGGATCGAATGTTTGAGTTCCTCGACCGGTTTATCAGTATTACGCTGCCGCGTGTCAGAGACTTCCGTGGTGTCTCGCAAAAGTCATTCGACGGTCGCGGTAATTACACGATCGGTCTGAAGGATCAGTTGATCTTTCCCGAGATCGATTTTGGCAAGGTCGACAAGGCTCGCGGAATGAACGTCTGCATTGTGACTTCCGCAAAGACGGATGAAGAGGCGCGTGCGCTGCTTCGTCAATTGGGGATGCCATTCCGGCAGTAGATCAGTTGCTCGCGTTGGGCGAGAGGACACAACCGAGAGATTATGGCCAAGACATCAAAGATCGTTCAGGCAAACCGCAAACCGAAGTTTACTGTGCGTGGGTACAACCGCTGCAAGCAATGCGGACGGCCAAGAGCCTTTTTGCGCAAGTTTGGGCTCTGCCGGATCTGC
>JBDTUW010001152.1:0-1501 GCA_040007555.1 Acidobacteriota bacterium
GCAAGCTCACCTTTATTCTGCCGGAGCGGATCGGTCACGTAGTCATCCGCAACGACGTCCCCGCCGCCGCTATTCGAAAGTCCATTCGTAATCTTTTGAAGATATGACACTGAGCCACTAAGCCTCCGCGCCTCTGCGTTGAAAAAAGGCCACCGATTCTTGATACTCCAACGAGAGAGACTACGCCGCGCCCTGTTGCTCTACCTCGCGGCAACCACTGTTTTCTACGTCCTCTTCGGCCTCACCACGATCGCCTTCTGGGGATGGCGCGAGCTCTTCGCCGACCAATGGCGGCTCTACAAGTTCTACCTCGGTCTTCCCTTCCCCGCCAACATTGTTTTTCTTGAGAATGGGCATCGTCCTGTTCTCCCCGGCATAGTCCGCGTCGCCGAAATACACATCTTCCACGGAAACCAGCGACTCCAGCTCTTCATCGGTGCGCTCCTGGCCCTTGCGACCTTCGCATTGATCGCCTGGCGCATCATCCACGACAAAGAGCTCTCCGCCATTGCGCGCTCGTGCGGAGTGACCCTGACAGCCGTAGCGATCTTCTGGCTGGCCAACGTTCGCACCCTGGTCCACGGCAACGAATCCGTGCACGCGTACTTGCTTACCACCTACCTCTGCGCGGCAGTGATCCTCACTCACTCAGCAATATCGCGCTCGAGAAACGAATTCCCAGTCGCATCTCCTGGAGTATGGACACGACTCGCCCTCGCAAGTCTCTGTGCAATCGTGAGCACTTTCAGTTTTGGCAGTGGCATCGGTGCATTCGTCAGCGTCGCGGCCCTGCTCGTGATCGCACGAATGCCGGCGCGTTACCTCTTGCCGGTAGCACTGGGCCTGACTACTGCGCTGCTGATCTACTTCGCTTTACCACGCGGCAATGCGGTCCTCGCGCAGGGGACATTGTTTTCGCCGCTGCTCAACATCCGATACGCGGCACAATGGATCGCTTCGCCTGCGATCTACCTCGTCAAGCCATTCGTTGATGTTCATTCTCCAATGTGGCCCCCGGTCTTCCCGATAAAGAACGTGTCCGCATTCTGTGCGCAGCGAGTAAATGAACAGTTCGGTTGGGTCATGCATTGGGTATGGCCCCAGGCACTCATCGGAATCGCAGGATTTGGCGCGCTGCTGGTGGCGAGCCTGAAGGTCTGGCGCGAACGTCGCTTATTGGGAAACACCGAGACGCTGGGATTCGGCCTTGCATGGTTTGGGATGGCTGTGGCCCTCCTTATCGGCGTCACTCGCGGGCGTTTCTTTCAGAACGTTCCGGAAGACGTCTACGCGTATCGCTATCTAGTCTGGCCGTGTCTGTTTTGGCTTGGCCTGGGTCTGATCGGGATTGGCTGGCGAGCCAGGATAACTCCAGGCAACGCATCCGCTGAAGTTTCCGGTGCAAGACGAGTCGCGCGGATAACGCAGGGTGCGGTGATAACGATCTCGATTCTGGCCCTCGCAACGGAGTTCGGCTGGTGGCAATACGTGCGTCACGTAA